>NZ_AUNI01000009.1:0-300000 GCF_000447795.1 Bacteriovorax sp. Seq25_V
AAGTTACCACTTGCAGGTGGAACGATGAGTGGTGATATCAATATGGGTGGGAGAAAGATCTCAAGTGTTGGAAGTCCTACAGTTTCCACAGATGTTACAACAAAGGCCTATGTCGATAATCAAATGAAAATAAAAGTTGCAGATCATGAGGTTCGTTCATTCATTAGCAATCAAGAAAATAATGATGCAAGTTTAAGTTCTGTCCACGCTGATAACTGTGGTGCTGGAGAAGTTTATGTTGCTCTAGAGGGATTGAAGGACGAGAATGATGATCCAATAACTGATATGGGCTTTTGTCTAGAACAAAATCTAAGAGTAGCTACAACATGGGCACAAGCAAAGAGTGCTTGCGAGGGAGATGGAAAGAGGCTGCCTAGAGAATTTGAGTGGATAATAGCGTGTGAACGCAAGGCTGCATTGGGTTTAAATGGACATTCAACTAATTGGGAATGGCTTGCAAATTATAAGTTAGATGCTGGAAGTGATGCTTATCTTATGGTCGCATCAGTTCCTTGGGGTAATCGATGTTCAACACAGGTTGTGCATTTTCCAAATGTATCAGTAAATCCAGCTAATAGCCTGACTTTTCGTTGTGCTAAATAAACTTACTCTGGACATTGTTCGTATTTCTTAGTATTTTCAATACAATTTTTTTATAAATTTGTTGTGTTGAGACCTGTTAATCCATGAAGAGATCTGCTGTTCTATTATTATTTTTATTAATAAGTTACACGTGTTTAAATCACTATGAATTAGTGAATGGGGCAGTATTTTCAATCTTCAGGTCTCCTATAGTTCATAATCTGGTTAGCACTCCTCTAGATAATATGAAGAGTGATACTGTAAGAGTTAAAATATCATCAACGCAAAGAAGTTCTTTCAATGCTGATCAGAGAGATTTATCGCTAAAAAAAAATAATGAGATTGCAGAAGTAGAGAAATTTTTTGATAAAGAAAAATCACTAGCCAAAATGACAAATTTCTTCGATGAAGTTGATGCCGAGATTTATAAGAATTTAAAAAGTGCTTTTGAAAATGAAATTATAAAAGACAAAGTAAAAAAGACATTTACTTTTTCCCAGGCGAGAGTTGTTAGAAATAAATATTACGAACCTAAGACAATTCGAATCATTAAAGAAGCTGGTTTTTTTGAAACAGCTTACTTTGATATCATTTATACACAAATCAAAGAAAATGCTTCAAATAATGAAGTGCTTGAACGCTATTGCCCACGATTTGAGAAATTAGAAAATATGATCCTTTGCACTGATCAGCTATCCTTTATTGCTGATGAAGGGTATTTGTATCCGTCAGTTTCCTTTGCCAAACGAGGCATTTGTGAATCAATTGATTTAGTTCCTTCTGTGAATATATCTTTTGGCCTAGATAAAAAATTTGCTCCTACGTTAAAGTATAATCCACTCGATCACATCATTGTCCCCTTGGAAAATATTAAATTTGAAGAAAGTAAAACCAAATTCTTCTATGATAAAATTTCTTTTCTAGATGTTAGTGCAAAAAAAGATGTGATTCGCTGTTTTCCAGATATCAAAATTGAGGGATATCTTGGAGTTAGTGGACAGAGTTGTGCTGTTGATAGTGATTGCATGAACGGATGTTGTCAAAGAGGTATGTGTTCAGAGCAAAAATGCGAAAAAAAGATTGGCGAGGAGTGCTTAGATTCAAGTTTCTGTGCAGTTGGAAATAATGTACTAGTCATGGACTTAAAGTTAACAAAGACGAAAGATGGTCGTATCAAGTGTGATTCAAAATTTGAAGGAAAGAAAATTAATAATTTTTGCTATAAAGGCTTCTGTCGAGATATTGTCGATTATGTTTTCCAGCCCTCTTATAGTGAGAAATCTTTAAGTGAATGTTTAGAAACTTCACAACCCGAGTCCATTAAGATTTATGGTTCGGCTTTAAGGGAGGGGGAGTATGAAGAGATTAAATATGTGCCATAAAAGAGGTAGTCAATGAAGAAAATATACGTAGGGCTACTTGCGCTCTTATTTTCGAGTTGTATGAAAACTAGTTCAGAGTTAATCACTTATAGCTATGAGAGTAATGTTGAAGAAATAAATAATGAACAAGAATGTAAGTTGATTTACATGGCCAGTCTGAATAAGAAAATTGAAGAAAGTAAATATATTGGTCAAGTTCACATACAAAAGAGCTTCTTCAAAAAAATTCCTGTCATGTCAGAAGAGATTTATCTTTTACAGAAAAGTGTGAAGGAAAATTTATGTGCTCATGCAGTTAAATATGTTCTAATGAAGTTTTCACCAGTTGGTTATTTAGAAAAACTTGATCTTTATAAATAGAATATTTTACGAATGAAATTGCAGATAAAATAATTGATGAGCTAGTTGAGTATGTTGAATTACAACTGTCTAAAAACCTTGTTAAAATAATCTAAACTGAGAAGAGTTCTCAATTTTCTTAGGTGAAAGTTATAAAAAGACGGGTGATCTCACTTCATGAATCACCCGTTAATATAATTTATTCGCAGTCATTTCCTCTGCGTCTAGGTCTAGTGCAAGTATTATAATTACAACTTCCAGTACAACACTCTATATCCATCGTGCAGTAATCACCTTCTGCAACACAGCTTTGTCCGCATTGTCCGTTAGTACAGTTTCCAGAACAGCATTCACTATCAAATTTACATTGACCAATTGAAGTACAACCAGTTCCTTCCTGACAAGTTCCACTAAAACAATTATTTGAGAGGCAATCACTATCAAAGGTACAACCTCCTCCACCATAAGTTCGTCCATCATAACCAGCTTGGCATACTCCAGAGAGGCAATTATCAGAGCAGCAGTCATTATCAAATATACATTGCGACCCACCTACGGAACAATTGTTTGTTAAAGATTTAGTATTGTTAGCAGATAGGCCAAGAAGTTTTGCAATGTGTGCGGTAACCTCTTTAGGGACTTCGCCCTTTGATTGAGCGAATCCTTGAATTGATAGCACAAGTGTAAATAGTAAAATAACTTTTTTCATGTTTCTCCCTCATTGAAAATAATTTTACAAATTGCAGAGCAAGTTAAATGCCAAGTTATTCTTACGGCATTGCCAATAGTTAGAAAAAAATAAAGGACTCTAGAGTATCAAGATGCACCGTGCACAGTGTTGTGTTGAGCTTGGTTTGCACCGTGCGCAGTGTTGCTTTAAGTATGATTTGTATTGCTCATAGAAAATTTCACAAATTTTAAATATCTTGAATAGCAGCACAAATAAAAAAGCCCCGACATTGTCGAGGCTTTTTTATGGTGGGGTATTGAAGTCACTTGTTGAAAAATGTTTCCTTAAAAACTAAAATTGTTAACTAAAAAGCTTCAAAATAATTCGTTGAATAAAGATTCCTTAACTCTAGAGTTCTAATATTTGCTCTCCACGAGGCCATTATCATGACGATTTGCACATATTGTGGTAAATAAATTAAATGTTAATTTTAAATACTCCAAAAATAAGTCTTATTTCTAAGATCTTCCTTTTAATCAGAAAAAAAGCTAACTCATTCTATATTGAGTCAGTTGAACTTATTACATTACTTCTAAGTAATTTGAATGGTGAAGCTGTATTAGATAAAGATATATTAGTCGATAAATGGACAAGACTAGGCGAAAAACACTCTCGACTAGTATGGATTGATAGATTCTTTCTGAACTTTCTTAGAATTTATAGGCCAATAAGCTCTTTTGATGAGTACCTAGACTTATTAGAGAAGAAAGAAGAGTTATGTGAACTTAAAGGAAAGGTTGATTCTGCATTGCTTAAAGTTAAAGAGAGGTTATGCGACTTTAGTGACTACTTTACTCACTATCAAGCTAAGGTAATGAAAGAGTCTTATATTGAATTGTCTAAGAGTTTTCCAGATCATTTTGAATACAAATATCTTCCTGTCGCAAGAGAACTGGAAGAAGCCGTTAAAGAAATAGAGAATATTTTTATAGATTTCCCAGATAGAGTTAAGTCTTTTAATGAAGAATATATTAAGAATGAGCTAATTGATTACAAATCGTATTTTGATAACTATGAAAAGGGCTTAAATTCAGAACAAAGAAAAGCAGTTGTACTTGAAGAGAATAAAGTTTTAGTAAATGCTGGAGCAGGATCTGGTAAAACAAGCGTTATTTCTGCACGAATCGGGCACTTGGTAAAAAATAAAGGTGTTGATCCTCGAGATATTCTTTTGGTTACTTTTTCCAAAGATGGAAAAATAAATATGGAGAAAAGAGTAAAAGAAAAAGCAGAAATAAATATTGAAGCAAGAACAATACACAGCCTTGGTGGGAAAATAATAACTTCCTATGAAGGAGCAAGACCAAAACTAGCTAAAGAAGATGAGGCGAGAGGCTATTTAAGAGAAGCTTATGACGATTTATTAAAAGGGTCAGACCTAGCAAAGAGAATAAGAGAGTTCTTTTTAAATTTTTATTATGATGCAAAATTTATGTTTGATTATAACTCTATTGAAGAGTTAATTAATCATAGAAATGAAATCAATGACTTTAATGCAGCGATGTATAGTATCCATAGTAAGAGGAACTTCAAGCCAGGCAAATCAATTAAGACATTAAATAATATTAGAGTTAGAAGCTTTGAGGAAAAAACGATAGCTGACTTCTTATTTCTTAATAATGTTAAGTTTTATTACGAGATGCAGTATAGATTTCCAGAAAATACGAAGAAGAGATTTAAGTATCAGCCTGACTTTTATCTACCAGATTATGACATTTATATAGAGCATTTTGGAGTTGATCGAAATGGTAATGTTCCTAGCTGGTTTAAGTCTACTCATAAGAAATTTACAGCTAAAGAAGTCTATAACTATGGAATTAGGAAGAAAAAAGAACTTCATAAAGAGAATGGAACGAAACTAGTTTGTACTTATAGCTATGAATTTAGAGAAAAAAGGGTATTAGAAGACTTAGTTAAGAAGTTAGAAGACCATGGTGTAACTCTTAAGCCTATAGATGATGTTGAATCTATCAAGTTTATTCAGCCTGATATTATAAGGTTACTAAGTAATTTCATGAACCTATTTAAATCTGGGAATTACTCAGAAAATGATATTGATAATAAAATTAACGATGTCTTTGGAGAGTCTACTTTTTTACAGAGAAGATCTAGAGCATTTTTAGATATATTCTTACCTTTTTACTATAGGTATCAAGAGATTTTAGATACATATGATAAAATTGATTTTTCTGACTATATCAAGAAAGCTTTTGAGTACCTTAATGAAAAGGGAGAGATTCTAACAGAGGACTATAAGCATATTATTATTGATGAGTTTCAAGATACGTCTTTTGGAATGATGAAACTAGTAAACGCTTTAGATGACCTAGCTAAGGATAAAAGACTATTCTTTGTTGGAGACGATTGGCAGTCAATATATAAGTTTAATGGTGCTGATGTTACTTTAATGCTTAACTTTGATGAAATGAATGAAGACTCAAGAGTTACGAGATTAGAATATAATTATAGAAGTCAATCCAATATCGTTAATCTTGGAAAAATGTTTGTTAGTAAGAATCCATTTCAATTAGAAAAGGATGTTAAGAGTTTTAAGTCAGAGAATGAAGCATTAAACAATCCTAAAGAAATAGTGTTCCTAGGCTCAAAACAGTTCGAAGAAGCTCTAATAAACCTAAATTCAAAGCTATATCCTAATGGAAGAGATGACTTTGATAATGGCTCAGTCGATATCTATCTTATTTCAAGGTATAACAATGATATTTCTATTGTCTCTGATGTGTTAACTCCTCTAAAGAAAAAGCAGTATAGATATAAGAATTTAAAAATTAGGTCTATGGCTGTCCACTCATCTAAGGGGCTAGAGGCTCCATACGTTTTTGTATTACCTCCTAAGAAAGTAATTATGGGCTTTCCAAGCTCGATACCTGATGACTCTGTGATGAAGCTAGTCACATCTCATAGAGAAAATTATGAAAATGCAGAAGAGAGAAGGCTTATGTATGTTGCGATGACAAGAGCTGAGGAACAACTCTTTTTTATAACTGACAATGGGCAAGAAGATACGAACTCACCATTTTGGCTCGAAATAAAGAAAATCGTAAAAGAAAATAAAATGAATAAAGACACAGAACCATTTCCTCTCTCGGAATCATTAGAAGATAGTCAGAAAAAGAAAGTGGAAGATATGAAAGTGAGCCAAGTGGTCTCGCTTTATGTTGATTTATTTGAAGGTTATAAAGGAAAGTGTCCTTTTCATGCAGATGAAGAAGAATCTTTAATTGTTAAAAATCAGAATGATACCTTCTATTGTCCTACATGTAAGGCTTATGGGGATAAATACGAATTTGTTAGAAGATTATTTGATCTTGAGACAAAGTTAGAGGTTATAGAAGTTATTTATGAGGATGCTTTTTCTAAAAATTAATCATCTAAATCAGTTATAGAATCACCAAGATCACTAAAGATATCTTTTAAATCATCGTGTGACAGAGGAGAATGTTGAAGAACTTGGTCTTTTGATAACTCTTCTACGAAAAAATATAACAATAATACTGCTGGTTGCTCATAGATAAAGCTACCTTCTAGACGAGTTTTAACTTTATCAAATATAAAATCATTCTCTTTAATGAACTTATCGAACTTCGCATGTGATGATTCATTAATGAACTGGCTATAACTTTGAACAATAGTACTATTTATTTCGTTGCTATGGTCGCAAGCACTAATTTTATTTGAGTAATATGAACTAGCTTTATCAAGTAACACATTTTCTATTGTAATTTGAGAATTGAATTCTGTCATCATAGATTTAAATTTTTCATCAGTTACTTCAATTAAAGCTGCGGATCTTGCAAGTAGCCTTTCATTATCAAAATTTTTCGATAGTTTAGGCTTATACATAATAAAATGGCTTACTTCAGCGAAAGCATGCTGCATTAATGTTCTGACTTGAACTTCACACTTAAGGCCTTTCGGAATTCTCTGACCGTCGTACTCAGTTTCTTTTTTTAGTTCTAGCACGTAATGGTCAGATTGATATGTAAAGATATGTGGATTTTCTTTTTTTTCAATATTGAAATCTCTGTCCTTAGAGAAGTTCCAAAGAGAAGAATGCTTTTCTATTAGATTATTTACAATATTGACGTGATCAAGAGTTAATACAATGAATCTAGATCCAACTTTATCTGTAATATCGTTAAGTGGATCTTGATAGTTCTTACCTCTATAAAAAGCTTTATTTATTAATGATTCAACTTCCTTCACTCTATGTTTTGGTTCAACTTTAAACACTTCATATGGTGAAATATTTGGATATTGCTCCTTAAATGATGAGTTAATAGTATCAACAATAAACTTACCATATAACTCAAGAGATGGTTTTTGCTGATAAAAAGCTTCTTTAAATTCTTGAATAGCTGAACTCATTGAATTGAATCACTTATCGTAAAGGTTGTCGTTCCACCCTCTTCATCAATATCGATTTCTACATGGTTGTTAAAAAAAACAGAGTTAAACCTTAGATTACTCCCACTAGAGAATGAGAAAGATCTCGTTTTGAGATCTTTGGTAATAAACTTAAGGTCTATTGGAAATGTCGCACCTAATGAATATTGTGCAATATAATCTCTGTAAGACGATCTTAAATTTTCATCTTCGATATAATCTCTAGCAAAAGTTGCAGGAGAAATTGTTTCTCTTCTCGGTGCAGTTAAATAGCTATATAAATGTGTATGTAAGTCAATTTTCTCATCTGTTGAAAATTGAGATTGATCATTCACAAAATAAGATGTTTCTTTGAAAAACGTTTTTGTTTTAAGGGCCGGAGACTCTGGAAGCTTAAGACCTAAAAATTTATTATAAAAGTATTTCGCAGCGGCGTCTTTTGATGAGCGTGTCATATTTTGATCGAAAAGATAAAAGTTATAGTCTTCTGCTGCAGGAGTTGCGTTAACAGTATTTTGAACAACAAACAATAATTTATAAAATTTCTGGTTTGGAGTTAGAAAGATTCTATTTAAAAGTTTTATTTCAGATGCATCTTCTGATACATCACTATGTAAGCCTTCTTGAAATTCAGCCTTAACTAGGCAAAGAAAACGCAGGTTGTCTCTGCTAGTTGTACCACTAAGAAAAAAAATAGGGCCTGGAGGTCTCCTTCTGTCGGTACCTTGTGTGTCTGCTAATAAATGTGCAACATATTTAGATTTTTCAAGGAAGCTATCATTATTCGCTTGAAGCAAGTCTGGTATAGTTGAAAAGAAAGACCCTTCGGAAGTGTCGTCAGGGATTAACTCAATTGATTTATTTGTACTAATCCCTAAAACATCTGTAATTCTTCTACAGATCGTATCATTAATCTCTGAACTAATTGTAGAAAGAACATCATCGTGCTCTTTTACAGTGAAGTGCTGACCTATTTGCACAGGAGCAACGATTTCGTGATTTATAAGTCTAGAAATGTTTAAATTTCTTAGAAGAGCCATAACCAATTATTCCTTTTTGCCGCAATATACAAAACTAATTAATTTATGTCGAGATTGTTATTCTATGTGTTGAAGTTAAGTTGTTGATAGTTCGATTGGATTAATTTTTCTTAATTGAATAAAGAGGAGTATTATTCTACTCCTCTAGTGATAAAGTTTACCAATTATTGTTAGATTTGATGCTTAAGTTAGCGACCATTTCGGATTTAAGTTTGTCTGCACACTTTTTAAGGCCTTCTTTTTGATGAGATTTGAATGGAGTATTTACAGTAATTAAACTTCCATCAATATTTTTAGAAGAGTAGCTGTCTCCGGAAATAGAAAACCTAGCTTTATTATTCTTAAAGTCTGCTTCAATAGTGAAGTAGGTAGTATAAGTCGCTATATCTAGCATTCCATTTTTAACGTCATTACATTCAATCCCAATCTGAGAAATTAGCTTCTTACGTTTAGGGTCTTTAAGTTGAATAGCTCTATTACTATTTTGTAGATTTTTAGCAAGATAGCCTAGAGTCATATTGTATGCATTCTCAGCTGATAAAGATGTCTTCTCTACATATACATAGGACATCCGATAATAAAGCTATTTTTGAAAGCTTGTATGAAAGTAGTATAAAAAATAAGAGCAATTTATCAGCTGTAAATTGTCTAATTAAAAGTCTGGAAAGTGATTTAGAAGAAAATAAGACAATGAAAAATAGTACTTTAAATCAAATAGTCCACCCTGGAACTAAGAGCGAAATATTGGTTAGTTCCTTGGAAGAGAAAATTATTCAATTGAATGAAGAACGTAATCAATTAGAGCATAAATTAGCAGAGGCTCTAGATTTAAAAGAGAACACTTCCAAGCCTTTAGAGATAAATAATACAAAGAACATCATAGATGAGCTTCTGGCTAATCTTAAGAAGCTCTCAGGAAGTCAAAAGCGTAGACTGATAGAGAATATCTTTGAAAAGGTTGTAATCAAATCCGATAATACGGTTTGTTTACATATCTACGACGATCTTAGTCGTGAACTAAAAAAAAGAGGCCAAGTCAGTTAATTTCTTCTGACGCTAAAATAATTGATGTCATTTCACTAAGAAGTCATAAATATGACGATCTTGAATATATAAAAAAGCTGTACGTCGAAAAGCAGATGAGTATTAGAGCATTGTCTAGAAAACTTAATATATCTAGAGGTGCTGTAAAGATTCGTTTGGATAAACTTTAAAGGTTAAAAGAATAGAAGCCTATCGTAACTCCAATAAACATAATGAAGAAGTATATAGAAATATGCGCTCTTTTATTATTTTTAGATAATTTAAGCTCATCAAGTAATTTGAAGTAACCATCATTTGCATCGTAAACAAGTATGTGCCAGAAAACTGGAATGAGTAGAAATGCGATGAGAAATCCTATTGTATTACTAATGACAATACTCTGAGGATTAAAGTAGTATAAAATAAATGGAATGGAAGAAAGAAGCAGTGCCCCTAAAATTATTTTTTCAAAGTCTTTATATTGATCGATTATAGATAGTCTAAACTTCTTACAAAGACATGCTCTTAAAGCACTATATATAGTCGGAGCAATTATAAAAATAAGAAGATCTTTAAATTCTCCTGAGATTACCTTGGTTACTATCTCAGACATTTTCTTTATTTCAAAATTTTCAAAAAAGAGAGCAATTGGAAGCATTGTTCCAAAGAACAGCTTAGTATACTCAATCAGTAGGGAGTTTTCTTTTTTGGTAAAAGTACTTAAAAATGTCTTCATTCTTTGAGCCTTGGTCGATAATAGTCTTACTTGATAAGTTTAAGAGATTTTTAGATTTTAGGCAAAAAAAAGCCCAATCCGAAGACTGGGCTTTTTAATGGACACTAGTTCAACTAGTGACATTCATGGTGGGTCATGCAAGACTTGGTCGCTTACGGCTCCTGCCTTCAGCGACATTCGTCGCATCACGCTCCTCAACTTGCGTCTCACAAATTTTAACTATCTTGAATAGCAGCACAAATAAAAAAGCCCCGACAATGTCGAGGCTTTTTTATGGTGGGTCATGCAAGACTTGTTCTTCGCGGTCTCCTGACCGCTCGAATTTGTTCGGCATCAATTTGCCGTCGTGGCAATTGACGCCTCCAAAACTTGCTTCGCAAGCCCAAGTCATACAAAACTTACGCTTAAAATAAAAAAACCACCGCGAGGGTGGTTTTTTATTTTGGTGGGTCATGCAAGACTTGAACTTGCGACCACCCGGTTATGAGCCGGGGGCTCTAACCAACTGAGCTAATGACCCGCAATTGGTAGACGTATAATGTAACCTAAGTTGGGGAATTTTAGCAATTCACAATGCGAAAAAAAGTAGAAATAATTACGAAGCGGTGCGATAGAGATTGGGCAAGCTGAAAATGTCTTGATCTATTAAGGGGGCACAACTATTTTTATTTCGAACAGTCGTAACAAAGTTTAAGAACTCCTTCTCAAGTGGACTATGTCTAGAGTCAAAATTGATTTTTTCGTCCTGTCCTTTTTCATGGGAAACTTTAATTGTGTTTTTTGTAGGCTTGATCACCACTGTACATTTATCAGTCAAAACCTCAACAGTGCTAGCTCTCTTCTCTTTTTTCGAATCTAATTCAAAGTGAATTAAAGTATCATTTGATAGATCAAAATGTCCGTATGCAAAGTCTTCAACTCCAGAGCTACATTTTACGTTCTTTAAAAAAAGAGAATGTTCATTGATATCCCCAAAGAGCTTGGTTATATACATGAGGCTTGGTCCAAACTCTGTAAGAATTGATTCACTCCCATGATATATACTCGGAGTTTCATTACTTAAGAGTATTTTGACGAGATAGCTTTTCCCGATTTGCTTAGTTCTAATCATATCCTTTAACTTTTGAAAGGCCTCAAGCCCCGAATATGGAGTGTAGGTATAGATCTTATCTAGTTTCTCCTGTCCGAGTTCTCCAATTATCTTGAGTTGATCCTGTGATCTGGCAATAGGAGATTCACAGAACACATATTTATCCATTTCAAGAAAATACTGGCATAAGCTAAAGTGACTATCACTTGGAGTCATGATGGCGACCCCATCGAAATCATATTTAGAAATATCTTCGAAGTGATCAATACGGTTAAGGCCAAGATCGTTTGCGACATTAGTTAATAGAATCGGATTAGCATCATAGATTCCAACAATCTCGACTTCGTCCCCGAGTAAATTATTGCTAAGCAGGTTACGAGCACTACTTGAACATCCGACAATGATGAGTTTTACGGGGCTTTTTTCCATGGCATTATTATAGCCTTTTTTTTACTTTCAAGCCCTTTTGGTGATAAGATTTTGGTAGCTTTAAGATTGAAGATGTTAAGTATCTAATTTGGATAAATTATGATCAAATTTACTAAATACAGCGCCACAGGTAATGATTTCATCATGATAGATAATCGTGATGGAGTTGTGCTCACAAATGAAAGAGATTTGTGGCAGGGTCTTTGTAAGCGTGGCCTTAGTGTCGGTGCTGACGGTGTGATTTTTGTGGAAAACTCCGAAAAATATCACTTTCATATGAAGTACTTAAACGCTGACGGCGGTGAAGTGGCAATGTGTGGAAATGGTTCTCGCGCAATCAGTCACTTCTTTGCAAAGCTCAATGATCTTGGAAAATGTGAGCTAGAATTTTCAACTCTTAATTCCCATTACAAGAGTGTGGTTGACCACGATTTTGTATGGGTTGAAATGAATGAATATTACGATGTCGATCTTATAAATCTCGATGGGCAGTTTGATCAGATTGTAAGAAAAGCTCACTATTATTCAAATACTGGTGTACCCCATACATGTTTCTTAGTTGATGATGTTAATGCACTTGATGTTGTAAGCCTTGGAAGAAAGGTTCGCCTTGATCCAATGTTTAACGAGGGAGTTAACGTAAACTTCATTTCAAAGAAGGGAAGAGATTATCTTGTTCGAACATACGAGCGAGGGGTAGAAAATGAAACACTGTCATGTGGTACGGGAATCACTGCTTGTGCCAGATTTCTTTGGGGTAAGAATCTCGAGAAGATTGATGAAATAAAATTTATCTCCAGAGGTGGGGATGTCACTATTAAAAGAGAGCAAGAAAAGGTCTTCTTAGGTGGTGAAGTTAAAAGAATTTATGAAGGACAATTATGTTAAAGGCGATATTGGCACTACTGGTAAGTTATAATGTTTTTGCAATTCTTATTTTAGATATCGAAGTAACTCATGAGAAGGGACTTGATGCTAAGATGATTTTAAAGAGCGAACTTATGAGCAAAGAGATTGCTTACAACGGCAAAGAAGTTTCTCTTCAAATGAAAAATGGAATCCATGTAAAACTTGTTGCAAATTTTGATGATGAAAGTGATGAGTTTGGTCCAAGTTCAGCCTTTAAAATTACAGGAGAGGTAAGAAATATTCTTTCTGGTAAAGGAATTAATAAAACATTCTCACTTGCTCCAAAAATTAATGAACTTTCAACTGTGTCTTTTGAAACTGGAGAAGGCCAGAAAACAACAATTCAAATTATACCTAAGCTAAAGTAGGACTCGTTGGAAAGGTTAGATAAATTACTTGTCGATAGAGGTCTTGTTGATACACGTTCTAAGGCCCAACAACTAATAGAGGAAGGCGTTGTCCTTGTTGATGGGATTGTTGTATCAAAAGCTTCATTAAGAACAGACTCAGAAGATATTGTCGTTAATAAGAAAAATATTTACGTAGGACGTGGGGCCCACAAAATTGAGGGGGCCCTTGAGGACTTTCAAGTCGATCCCGCTGGAATGATAGTTGCCGATGTTGGTGCTAGTACCGGTGGATTTACAGAATTTGTCCTTGAAAAAGGTGCTTCAAAGGTTTTTGCCATTGATGTAGGCCACGATCAACTTGCTCCGAAACTTCGCGAAGATGATCGTGTTGTAAATATGGAAGGGACAAATATAAGAGAACTTGATTCGATGAATGGTACCTGTGATCTTGCAGTTGTCGATCTGTCATTTATTTCACTTAAACTTGTACTTGAAAATATCTTAGCGCTTTTAAAGGATAGTGGAGAGGCCATTGTCCTTATTAAACCGCAATTTGAAGTTGGTAAAAAGAATCTAAACAAGCAAGGTGTTTGTAAGGACCAGAAAGTAATTGAGGATACAATTCTTGATCTTTATCGCTGGTCGAATACAATGAATTATTTTATTAAAGGATTCAGTTTTTGTCATATTAAAGGAAAAACTGGTAATCAAGAATACTTCTTCCATTATGATCGCAAGCTTTCAACTCATGGGATCACTGAAATGGATTTATTAAATATTTTGGAGAATGGACAATGAAAAATATCTGCGTATTTTGTGGCTCTGCTAAAGGTAACGGCGAAACATATTTAAATCTTGCTCGCGAAATAGGTGAGAAGATGGTTGATCTTAATTATGGTCTTGTTTATGGAGGAGCTTCTATTGGTGTGATGGGACAAATTGCAGATAGCGTTCTTGAAAAGAATGGGAGTGTCATTGGAGTAATGCCAAAGAGCCTTGTGAACTGGGAAGTAGAGCATAAAAATCTCACAAAGTTTGAGATGGTAGATTCAATGCATGAGAGAAAGCAAAAGATGTATGATTATTCAGATATCTTTTTGGCGATTCCTGGCGGGATGGGAACGCTTGATGAGTTATGTGAAATTGTAACTTGGGCCCAACTTCAATATCACCGCAAGCCAATTTATCTTTTAAATCACGAAGGATTTTTCACTCATCTCATTAACCATCTTGAACACGCAGTAAAAGAAGGCTTCTTAAAGCCGCATCATATGAAGCTAATCAAGGTTGTAGATTCCGCAGAAGATTTCTTTGAGGATCTTAAAATTTAATATCGACAGAGCAATGACCAAAATTTTGAAAGCGATTGTTTTTTAATTTAACGTCACAAGGATTACAATTTCCATAGAAATCACATTGTCTGTAAATGTCTTCTATCTTAAATTCCGGATCAAGAATATGTCCTACTGGTTGAATCTTATTGTATAGGTCATGATGGCAACGGTAGATATTTCCTTCTGGTGAAATAAGTAGTTCACTTGTCTTACATTGAACAGTTTTAAACTCTTTTTGAAAAACACTATCTGGATAGTGATAAGTTCCATAAAGTTTATCATTGTATAGGCCTAAGAGTTCCTTCGTTTTAAAAGTAATTCCATGCTTATCACATAAGTCACGTGCCCTCTTTGTCGCTTCAGTTGAATCTGGATGATCAACGGTAAAAATTCCAATGGAATACCCACTATCGTGAAGGATCTTTACCTTATGAAGGGTCTCGTCAAGATCCATCGTTTCCGGATGATAACTCACACGAATGGCAGGGTAAGGAAGTGAGCGATCAAAGCGCGAAGAATCGATAAACTTCATGAACTCAAACGGATCAAATTGAATATTTGTAAGTAAATCAATACGGGTATCTTTACTTATATTGTTGATGATTTTTAGAAAGCCTGGATGGATCGAAGGTTCACCACCTTGGAGGGAAATCGGAAGATCTGTCTTTGATGAAATTCGATTGAGGCCTTCAATCCATTCATTTGCACTTAGAACTTTTCTCTTTTGATCAAGACCAACAAGGTGATTGATACAATAGCTACAAGAAAGATTGCAGCTAAGAGAGAGGAAGGCACCAATATAGTTATAGTGCTCTGGCAAATGTATTTGTGGTAAATTCATTAGTTATAGATTCCAAAAAATGATTGCTTGTGTCAAGCGTTATGACCCTTTTGATGTCAAAATACCTTGATGCATTTATTAATTATTAAAACCGGTCATAGTGAAGTTTTCACGGAGCATGAAGCAAGTTCAATTGTGAGTCTTGGTGATGTTCTGCGCACTGGCTTTCTCATTGATAATTTTCCAGAATATCAAATTACTTGGCAGACGAGTCATGAAGCCCTGCCAATGATGGAAATAATTTTTCCAAATGTAAACTTCATCCTTGATGAAGGGGTAAATTTTCATGACTTTGATAAGATCATCAATTTAGAGAAGAAGCATCTTCCATATGAAGGAAATTTCTATGGAATACAAAATAATCTTACGAGCTTTAAAAGTTTAGATGAAAAAGTTATTAACTTTTCTGACGAACTTCATTCAGATGAAGTATTTGAATATCAATTAGCACGTCTATTAGGTTTAAAAGAATTTAAAAAAGATATTCGTATCAATTTAAACACAAAAGATCGCAATACTGTTGATATTGGATTTAATCATCAGGTCGGAAAGAAGTGGCCAGAGAAAGCAATGTCCCCTGAGTTTTGGAAGCAGCTTGAAACTAGTTTGAGTGAGAATTATTCGATCTCTTGGCAAGAAGGATTTGATGATATTGGAGAGTATATCAACTGGATTGATTCTTGTCGCATGATCATTACTCTCGATAGTTTAGGTCTGCACCTCGCAAAATATTTAGGTAAACGTGTTATTGCACTTTTTGGTCCAACGAATTCGTCACAAATTGACATTGGAAATGGAAAAAAAATTCACCAAGACAATAAGACAGAAATAGAAATTATAAATGAAATAAAGGGGTCTCTATGAAAATCCTAGTTACACTTCTTCTTGCTGCAACAGCATTTGGGAAAGACTATCTTGTTATGCCAAGATCAGCTAATCACATTATGAGTGAATACAAGCATATCGGAAGTTTCCCAAGGCCTACTTATAAGCTTTCGCAAGATGAACTTAAAAGTCTTCTTCAAAACTCATTAGCATCAGATTTTATTATTGATGAAAACTTTGAGATTAGTATCTTCTCTGAACCTACTGATGAGCACTACGAACTTCAATGGGCATTTTCTAATGAAGGAAATAATGAGCCTCGTCGTGGCGGGGGAAGAATTCCTATCCCTGGAGTTGTTGGTGTTGATATGGACATGGATTCGATGTGGGATGAAATCGCATCTCTCGATTCAATCAAAGTGGCTGTTGTTGATACTGGCGTTGATTATAAACACCCAGATCTAAAAGAACATATCGCTGTTAACTTAAAAGAGTTAAATGGTAAGAAGAATTTCGATGATGATGGAAATGGATTTATCGATGATGTTTACGGCTATAATTTTTCAAGTGATAAGGCCGATCCAATGGATGATAATAAGCATGGGACACACGTTGCAGGTATTATCGGCGCCATTCATAATCAAATCGGTGTTGCTGGAATTATGAAAAATGTTGAAATTCTTCCTGTTAAATTTATGGATAAGAAGGGAAGGGGCGATCTTGAAAAAGGATTAAAGGCCTTAAATTATGCAGTTGAAAATGGTGCGATGGTAGTCAATAACTCATGGGGAGCCATGAAAGAGTCGCTGATCATGAAAGAATTTATGATTAATGCAGGAAAAGAAAAAGGTGTCGTCTTTGTAGCAGCAGCTGGAAATAGTTATAAAGATATTGATGTGAGCCCTCTTTACCCAGCGAGTTTTGGAATTGAAAATCAAATTACTGTTGCAGCTTACAGTCCTGAAGATCGTATGACTGGTTTTTCGTGTTGGGGACCAACGAAGGTTCACACAGCTGCACCGGGAAGAAATATTATCTCTACTGTTCCAGGTGGAAAGTATGAAGTTCTCTCTGGTACTTCGATGTCTGCCCCTTATGTCACAGGAGCAATTGCTCTTTTAAAATCAAAATATCCAAAAATGAGTGCCAAAGAAATTCAGGATAAGGTCGTTAATTCTTCAATATTAATGGATCATTTTAGAGGAAAAACTCTTTCTGAAGGAAGATTAAGTCTGAGAAAGCTTCTAGAATAAAAAAGGGATCGAAAGATCCCTTTATATTTTGAAAATGTTAAATAAAGCACTAAATGAATCTGACGATGGATCATAGCTCGAGAAACATCCATGTACATTTTTGTCGACAACATCTGCTCTACCAAGAATTTGCTTACCTCCGAAGTTAAAAAGTCTTCTTTGCGGCCAGAAATACTTCGCTTTCTGCAGTTTTTTAAGATCATATTCAAATAAAATATGAAGGTGTTGAGAGTATAATTTATTACCACTGATGTACAGGTTACCTTCATGAAGTGCTTCTCGGTCAGCTCTTATTGAAATTGCTTTATAATTATTTAATGAATTGATATTTGTTTGAACAATTCCTTCAAAAGCTCTTTTTTCTGTAGAAAAGTCGTAAGTAACATTATCAAAAAGTAGAATAAGCTCATTTCCATTAACGGCTACACCTGTAGCTTTTGAAACTTGACCTTTGTCATGTGGAAGAGTGTATTGAAAGACATTGACTTCACTTTTAAGAGGATCAAAAATTACTAGTCCATGTGTTCCATAAGCAATATAGAATTTATCGTCTTTTAAAGTAAAGCCATGTGGAAGCTCATTCTTATTTGTTGCTTGTAAACTAAGGTCATAAGTTTGAAGAGGATTTAAGTCAGTATTGTCGATCTTTACTATTTTTGTAGCAAGAAGAACAAATGTCACATCGTTTTGTGTTTTCACATCAACGATAGGTTGATCAAATTCTACTGAATTTATTAGATTTTGATTGCTATCAAAAAGATGTAGTTTGTTGGCAACTGTTGCGATTGTGTTGTTATTCACATGAAAGAAAGAAATCTCACCGAGACTTTTATTTCTGTGCTCTGAGCAAAACTCATTAAGATTACTTGCTACAACAGCAAAAGATAGCATTGCTATCAATAAGACGCGTTTCATCGGAACCTCCTGTAAATTTCCTTTATTGTTTCTAAAAAAACGCGCTTTGAAAAGTTTAAACTGCTCCAGTTAAATGGGGACAGCATCCCTTAAATAAATCGAGTTATAATAATTTATAAAAATATCGACATGTTTTTGAAGCATGTCGATCCTCTTTGTTGTACACCAAGTTCTTCTTGCTAGCCTGTTGATATTTGCTCGAAACATTGCACAGGTATGGTTCAATGTAAAAAGTGGATCAAAGCGAAGCTTCTTAAGTTCCCCTTGTCCCGCGACGCAGCCTCGACCACCTTTGTATCTCTTATATTCTGCTTTTGGAAAATATCTACTCACAAACTTTGGATATGCTTGGTGTTCATCTGATTGAATTGTTGCATCTTGATTGACAACATTTTTGATTTTTTCAAATACTTTCTCCAATCCTCTTTCATGATCGCTTTTTCGATATCCATATTTCTTTCGTGATTTATCAGCGAGTAGTCCAAATGCAGGAATGCTTGAAACCTCTGCAGCAAGTATATGTCGACGTTTTTTGTCGACTGCGATAGTAATGGAAAGTGGCTTCATTTTAGTATGCTCACTAGTGACCAAGTCATCAAACTGCATCGCTTGCACTTTAGATTTTTCTAACTTCTTAAGAAATTTCTCTTGCCTCTTTTTTCCCTTTATAGAGAAGTAATCCATGCGACTTTGTACAGTTTTGTAGTTTACCTTGTACTTTCTCGCACATGATCTCATTGAACTGTTCGTAGCGAGATCTAAAAATAGTCTTCGGTTGATGCGTCTTTTCTTTTGATACTTTTCAAGCGTGAAGGTGGCTCGAGAAAACTTTCTTCCGCAAGTTTTGCAGACAAATCGTTGGATTTTTCTCGAATCACTTCGCCGAAAAAAGAATCCATCTTTTGAAATAAGTTTGTTTTTAGTAGTTGAGTGGCAGTCTAAATTTGGGCAGCTATATATCATGACATGATTAATGCAAACCATGCCAAGATACATGTTAGATAAGTTCCCAATATTTATAGGGGTGTTTTGGATTCAGTTCAAAAAAGGACATTCATGATAAATAAATGATCCCCATTTCACTGGAGCAGTTTACATTGAGATTGGAACATCCTTGTCGATGACTTGTTTTAAGCTGATAAATGATTCTGTTGATCTAATCTCTTTAATTGCCTGCAGCTTTTTAACAAGAAAGTCGTGAAAGTGATCAATATTACTAACCATGATTTTTACGATCAAGGCATAGTTCCCTGTTGTATAAAATGCCTCAGAAACTTCATCGAGTTGATCAAGTTTCGCAATAACTTTTTCAACATCACCAGCGTTATTAAGGTGAATACCTAGAAGAACAGTGACGTTATAGTTGAGTTTTTTGTAATCGAGGGAAATCTTGCTGCCGGTAATGATCTTGGCCTCGCGAAGCTTTTCTACACGCTGGTGAATTGTCCCAGAGCTGACGTAGAGCTTACGTGCAATTTCACTAAATGGAAGGCGAGCATCCTTACGTAAATAGTTGAGTATTTTGATATCTAGACTATCGATTTCGTAGTTTTCAGTCATATTTAGCACCTAGAAATACAGTTTTTTTACTATTTTAGCACAAATATTAATTAATCTTTAAAAGTATGTGCTCTGTATTGAAAAATATTCAATAAAAGACGATATTTACTATAGAAATGGAGGTTTCTATGTGTGGTTTTTTGGTCGTTACAGGTAAGGTTGAGAGTTCTGAGAAGTTTGAAGAGTCGTTCGAGAGAATTAGTTATCGAGGCCCAGATCAAAAAGCAATTACACAAACATTACTAGGGACAACATTTGGTTTTCATCGTCTTGCCATTATGGATCTTACAGATAGGGGAAGCCAACCATTTAAATCAAAAAAAGACACGACACTGGTATGTAACGGTGAAATCTACAACCATGATAAATTAAGAAGTGACTACATCGGTCGCTATGATTTTGTTTCAGATTCTGATTGCGAAGTTATTATTCCAATCTTTGAAGAGTATGGAGCTAAAATATTATTAGAGACTCTTGATGGAGAATTCGCTTTTGTTCTTGAAAGTGATGGAAAGATTTTTGCGGGAAGAGATCCTATCGGGATTAGACCGTTATTTTATGGTAAATCAAAAATTGACGGTAAGATTGCATTTGCTTCTGAAGTTAAAGCACTTAAAGATCTATGTACAGAAATCAAGCCATTTCCTCCGGGCCATTACTATGAAGATGGAGAAATTAAAGAATACTTTGATGTGAGAAAGATTGAAGCAAGAGCAAAAGAGGATCTCGAGTCTGTTTATAAAGGCATTCATGATCATCTCTATGAGGCCGTAAGAAAGAGGCTTGATTCAGATGCTCCGGTTGGCTTCTTACTTAGTGGCGGGCTTGATTCATCACTTGTTTGTGCTATTGCTGCAAAAATTGCAAAAGAAACAACAGGAAAACCAATTACGACTTTTGCTGTTGGTATAGATACGAATCCAATTGATTTGAAGTATGCAAAAATCGTTGCCGATTATCTTGGAACTGATCATCACGAAGTAATCTTCACACAAGAAGAGATTCATGAGCATCTTGATGAGTTGATTTATAACCTTGAAACTTGGGATATTACGACTATTAGAGCATCGATGGGAATGTCTAAAGTATGCCAGTACGTTAAAGAGAAAACAGATATAAAAGTTATCCTTACTGGTGAAGTAAGTGATGAACTCTTTGGCTACAAGTATACCGATTTTGCACCTTCTCCTGAGGAATTTCAAAAAGAGGCTAAGAAAAGAGTACATGAACTTTATCTGTATGATGTACTAAGAGCGGATAGAAGTATTAGCTCACACTCTTTGGAAGCTCGCGTCCCATTTAGTGATAAGGCGTTTATTAGCTACGTAACAGGAATTCATCCTGAATTAAAAATGAACTGGAGTGGGCAAGGGAAGTATCTTCTAAGGAAAGCTTTTGATCATAGTGATTACCTTCCAGAGGAAATTCTATTTCGCGAGAAGGCTGCTTTTTCTGATGCTGTTGGACACGATATGGTTGACTGGTTAAAAGAGATGGCAGAGAAGAAATATACTGATACAGAATTTGAAGAAAGAATTAGAAATTACTCCCACGGGGTTCCATTTACAAAAGAATCTCTAATGTATCGTGAAATTTTTGAAAAACACTTCAGAGGTCTTTCAAAGCTTTTACCTGATTTCTGGATGCCAAATAGAGAATGGGAAAACTGTGATGTAAAGGACCCTTCGGCAAGAGTCCTTCCAAACTATGGAGCTAGTGGAAACTAGCTTACTTTAATTGAATTGTAATGTAGGGCTCACGTACGCTAATTGTATCTGAGTCCATTTTTTCAAGCTCATCAAAGATCTTCGACTTAATATTGAAAATTCCAGCTTTCGCTTTATCAAGTTTAATCTCAATTTGATTACTCTCTACTTTAAATTGAGAAAGGCCTTCGACCTTAATTGTAAGACCTTGGCTCATTGAACTCTTAACTTCGCCTTTGAACTTTCCAGAGTTGATATCCAGTTTAAAGTCACTAAGGTCAATTTTACTTGAAGTAATCTCTTCTTCTGTAATTAGGTTTGTAAATTCACTCGTGTCAGATCTAAAGTCTAGACGACTAATTCTAAGCTTTGAATACTTTAAACAATTTGAGAGTAGATCAGTTTTAATATCATCAAATATTCCTGTTCTTGTGCAATCTACAGATGGATTTGATACTGAAAAAGAAAAATCATCATCCAGAGCTTTAGCCGATGAAAAATTAAGAGCGATATTTTTTGAGTTATTGCTAAAGTTTAAATTATTAAGCCCAATCGTTTGAGCGTCAGAGACACCAAGCATAGAAAGATCAAGCTCAAAAGACTTATCTTCTATAGAAAACATTAATGTACCATTGTAATTTTCTACTTCGAGTTGTGGGTTCCTGTATTCACCAAATTCGTCGATATTTATATATTTGGCAGTACCTGTACCAGTTGGTGAATTGTAATTTGCATTCAGTGCTTGAATCTGACCATTTGGTAATTCAGCATATGCGAATAGGTGGAATAAAATAAGCGTGCTAAAAAGTTTGCTCTTCATCATGTCCTCACTTGTGTGTTTGAGAACTGATCGGCAAAATTTTCCGCTAAATTATTTTTAAAGTGTTTTACTCAACTACTTCTTTCGAATAAGGTATAATCCATCTCTTAGCGGCAGTAGAACTTTTTCTAACTCATCATGAGCCGTAACAAAGTCATTGAACTCCCTCATTACCTGAACAGATTTGTCTTCTGTTTCACTAAATGGTTTTACGACATCGCCTTCCCATAAAACATTATCAACAATGATGATTCCATTCTCTGAAAGCAGGTTTAGAGATTTTTCGAGGTATGTTAGATAGCCTCGTTTGTCGGCATCGATAAAAATAAGGTCATACTTTTCTGTGAGTGTATCAAGAACAATTTTTCCATCACCAAAAAGAGCAGTGATCTTACTATAACTTTTCGACTTCTCCCAATAGCTTTGAGCAAATTTGTTAATTTTCTTATTCTTGTCAATCGTTGTAATCCTTCCATCTTCAGGTAAAGCTTCGGCCATCGCTAGCGAAGAAAAACCTGTGAAAGTTCCAAGCTCTAGAATCGATTTCACACCATGACTCTTAATTATAAAAGAGAGAAAACTTACCACCAAATTTCCACAAACCATATGACCGAGCGGATGCATTGCTTCTGTGTAATTTGCAAGGTCCTCAGCGAGTGGTGAAGGTGGAGTCGATTTAGAAATACAGTACTTTTCAATATCAGAAATTGGAGTTGTCATATTTAGGAACTACCATAGTTTATAAATTTTTGTAAGCTTTAAATATTAAATCAAAGAAGTAAACGACCGTAAATATTGGAAGTGGTAGGCCAATTAAAGTACCAATTAGGTACTCTCTAAAGCGCACACCACTAAGGGCCAGTCCATAATTTAAAGGTGGAAATGTTTGAAAGATAAGACGTAAGATAATGATACTTCTAATAGGAGAGTGATTAATGTGGGATAAGGTCTTTTTGATATACTTATTTTTTATTTCTAAAAGAGCATCACCTCCAATATAGTCGACAAGAAGAAAACTAAAAATAGATGAAATGATAGCTGCTATAAATGTTAACGTTCCGCCCGCAACTTCTCCTATTGTAACGACTGAAGAGACTAGAAAAATCCAGCCAGGAATATTGATTATATTTGCGATGCAAAATAGTAGTATAAAAAGAACAGAACTGATTAAAATATTATCATTAAATATATTTGAAATGGTTGCGACAGTGAAGTCATCAGTAAGACCGGTTACTTTGCTGATGATAATCAATAGCAGAATAAAAATTAAAAATAATAACAATTTCTGTTTTCGTTTCAAACGCCGTCCGCTGTGATAGAATGAGATATATTAATTATAACGAGGAGTCCTTATGTCACAAGGAAATATTTTAAGATCTGAGCAAAGTATCGCAGAAGAAACTGCAAGATTCATGAGTGGTGTCTATAAGTGGATGTCATTTGGAATCTTACTAACTGGATTTATTTCATATTACATTGCTTCATCACCCAATCTGATTATGGCCATCGTCACAAATAAGATTTTATTCTATGGTCTTATTATCGCACAACTCGGAGCAGTGTTTTATCTTTCACTAATGGTCAAGAAAATTTCTGCAATGACTGCAACTCTTGTATATCTACTTTATGCCTCACTGACAGGGGTAACTCTTTCGACAATTTTTCTAGTGTATACGCAAGATAGTATTTCGAATGCATTTTTTGTAACTTGTTTTAGTTTTGCAGGATTAAGTGCATTTGGATATGTAACAAAGAAAGATTTAGGCCCGATTGGAACTTTTTGTCATATGGGACTTTGGGGACTAATTGGATTTGGTCTATTGAGTATGTTCTTTCCATCAATGTTTGGAAGTTCATTGCAAATGGTTTACAGCATTTGTGGAATTGTTATTTTCGCAGGTCTGACAGCTTATGATACTCAAAAAATTAAGAGTATGAATATAATAGGGAATGAAGGAACTGAAGAAGATCACAAAGAGACAATAATTGGTGCACTTACTCTTTATCTTGATTTTATAAATTTATTTTTAATGATTCTAAGATTGATGGGAAATAGAAGGAAATAAAAAATAGGGGATCAATTGATCCCCATTTTTTTATTGTTTTACTTGATAAACGTGAACATCTTGCTGTGGGTATGGAATCGAAATTCCTTTGCTATCAAAAGTTAACTTAACTTTTTCCTGCATATCAAAAAATACTGGCCAATAATTTTCTGCTTTAACAAATGCTCTTACAACGAAATCAACTGAGCTTGCACCAAGGTTAGAAACAAAGATATCTGTTTTTGGATCTTTTAGAATTCTTTCATCACTCTCTGTAAGTTCTCTTAGAGTATCCTTTGCTAGTTTGAGATCATCTCCATACCCAATTCCAAAAGTCATATCAACTCTTCTAACTGGTTCGCGCGAGATATTTACAATTGAACCACTTGAGAGTGGACCATTTGGCAGGATAATTGTTTTCCTATCTCCCGTGTGGAGGACAGAATTAAAAACATTAATTGATTTTACTGTTCCTGCAAATCCTTGTGCTTCAATAAAGTCACCAACTTTGAATGGCTTAAAGAGAAGAATCATGACTCCTCCTGCGAAGTTAGATAACGTATCTTTAAGGGCGATACCAACAGCAAGACCTGCGGCACCAAAGATTGCGATAAGACTTGTTGTTTGTACACCGAGCATTCCAATAACAGCAATAATTAGGGCAGCTCTCAGAGTGATGTCAAAACCGGAGTTGATGAATGAACGAAGTGATGGTTCAACATTTTTCTTAACCATCGCCTTATCAAGCATCTTGTGTAAAAATTTAATAACTTTAAGTCCGATAAGAAAAAGAAGAATTGCTTTTAAGCCAATTAATCCATAAGTTTTACCTGCGGCAAGCGCTTGTTCTGCCAAAGTGTTTTGATTAAAAAAATTCATTTTTTATCCTTATTTCAAATATTCATGATCTGTTCTAATAGAAAGGCCGTATTAATTTTATCTAGCCTACCATTATTAGTTAATTTCAGTAAACAACTGTTGAAGAGTTGTTGGTTATTCTTATCTTTAAAGACCATGTGAAAATTAGTTGAGTCGAAAATAGGACTAAATTTAACCGGAGAAAAGTAGGCTTGCTCTTTGGGATTATCCTGCTGAAGTTTCTTTGTGTGAGAAGCAAAAATTATACCGTCGCTAATAACAGCATCCACTCTCGACTTTAGAAGCATTTTCGAATGAAGTTCTTGACTAGATTTTTCAACATAACTTTTAAATGTTGGGATTGCTTCTTTCAGTTTTGGTAGCATTGATGAAGCGCCAACAAATGAGATAACTCGAAGTCCTTTTAAGTCGTCTAGTGTATGGATATCTTTTTTAAGAGAGTAAAGCGTCGAGACACCATTCGTGTATTTGATATGCGGAGCGCTTGAAAAATACTTTGATTGAGTATCGGGGCTAACTGTTGCGACAGCATCGAAATTTGTATCTTCCTCGAACCATTTCACATGTCTTCCATAGGGAGCTACGATAAATACTAGTTTTTTACCCATACAACCAAAGATTTCATGCACAATTCGTCCTTCTCGACCTAGGTCGTGTGTCGATTGTGATTTATTGAAGTCGCTTTTATTGGAGAAGTTATTGAATGTTCCTGCTATATCTGGTGCAAGTACTTTAATTTCCTGAGCAAGTAGTTGACTCTGGGTTATAATAAGCAGTAGTAAAAGTATATTGATCTTTATCATGAATGTATTTTATTGATAGTCATGTAAGAAGTCTACTTAGGAGTTAATTGTGAAGAATGTTGTCGCAAAATTGTCGATACTGCCACTGTTGGTATTTATTGCTATATATCTTGGAACAGGCCTTTATTATCAGGCACAGGGCATCGAATACGCCTTTTATCAATTGCCGTCACCCATTGCTATTATTCCAGCGATAGTTGTCGCTTTTATTGTTACGCGACGTTCGGTTTCAAGTTCTGTAGATATATTCACAAAAGGGGTGAGTGACAACAATATTATTACCATGTGTCTAATCTACTTACTGGCCGGTGCATTCTCAAGCGTTGCAAGTGCCAGTGGTGGAGTGGATGCTGTGGTCAGCGCTGGTCTCTCAATTATTCCAAGTTCCTTTATACTTCCTGGACTTTTTATCATCTCCTCAATAGTTTCAACTGCAATGGGAACGTCGATGGGAACAATTGGGGCCATCGCACCAATTGCTCTTGCTGTTGCCACAAAGGCAGGATTTGATCTTCCTTTGACTGCTGGGGTTGTTCTCTCTGGAGCAATGTTTGGTGATAATCTTTCATTTATTTCTGATACAACGATTGCAGCGACAAAAACTCAAGGTTGTGAGATGAAAGATAAGTTCAAGGAGAACTTTAAAGTTTCAATGATTGCCGGAATGATTGTATTCATTCTCTTGATTTTTCTTTCTCCTACTCCACAGCAAATTGAGATTAAGGAATATAATATTCTTCTCGTGATTCCTTACTTTGCGATTCTTGTTCTTGCTCTGATGGGTCTCAATGTTTTTGTTGTGTTGTTTTTTGGAATAATTCTTGCTGGTGTTATTGGAATGACACAAGGTTATGGAGGGGCAGCATTCTTGCAAGATGCATATAAGGGATTCACCAGCATGCAGGAGATCTTTATTCTATCGATGCTAATTGGAGGACTCTCTGAATTTATTAGAGTGGATGGTGGGCTTGATTATATAACTTCCAAAATTCAATCCTTCACTAACTTTGTTGCAAAATGGAATAGAGGGCTTGCTGACCAACTTGGTATTATTTTGTTGGCGATAATATCTAATATCTGTATTGCAAACAATACCGTTGCAATTATTGTGGTTGGACCAATTGCTAAGCAACTGGCTAAGGATGGAGATATTGAGCCGAAGCGTAGTGCGAGCTTACTTGATATCTTCGCTTGTGTGATCCAAGGATTATTGCCATATGGTGCACAGGCACTACTTCTTGGTGCAACATTTAAGATTTCTCCGCTATCAGTAGCATTCTCTTCATATTATTGTGTAATACTTGCTATCGTTGCAGTGACAATGATCATTTTTTCGAAACGAAATAAAGTTTAAGTTAATTATATTGTGAGTGACTAAGGTTACTCACAAAATTCCTTATCTCTTTTCTTGATTTTAAATGAATGAAATTAATATTTTGATACTCTGGATTTTGCATTCTTTTGAAGTATTCAATGCGATTACTATCATAAGTTTTAAACATCCATAAGGTCACAGAATCTTTTGAAAACATTCGTCTAAATGATTCGTTGATACCCTCATGCCCCCAGAGGTTTTCTTTTTTCAGCGCTCGAATTAACGAGCGCGTGAAGTTTTGATAGAGTGTTAACCATTTTGGAAGATCAATCCAAATAACGGTATCTGCTTGATGCCATGTTAAATGATTCGTTCTTTTGTAATTACCATCAATGACCCAATTTCCATTTTCAATTTCTTTTTTAATCTTTTCAAAGAACTCATCATCGGTTGATTCACCCCAGTGTGGCTTCCAGAAAAGCTGATCAAGCTGAATGTGCTTGATTTTGAGAGTATTAGCGATTTGAGAAGCGAGAGTTGTTTTCCCGCTTCCAGTCGTTCCGATGATGATTACTTTCTTCATTATTTTTTAAATTGTTCTTTTAAGATTTCTGTAAGTCTTTTCCATGATTTCATGTCTGCATCTTTTCTATAACGTTCACTCCCAAATACAGAGAAGGCGTGTGGAGCACCTGAGTATGTGATCATTTCGTGAGGAACATTATTTTCTTCCATTTCTTTTGCAATATTTGCAAAGTGATCCATTGTTACGGCTGTATCTGCTGTGCCATGAAAAATTGTAATAGGAGCAGTAGCTCCCTTATAGCTTTGTCCCTCTGGCGTTTCTAGTCCTCCGTGAAAGCTTACGAAGCCAGTGAGCTTCTTTCCTGATCTTGCAAGTTCTAAAACCGAAGTACCACCAAAACAATAGCCAACGGCAATCATTTGTTTTGTATTAAGACCTTGTTTTTGAGCTTCGTTAATTGCCTCATTTAAAAGTTCTCTCATTTTGATACGATTATCATAAAGGCTCTTGGTCATTTTTTTTCTTTCTGGAATTTCGGCAGGACGTATTCCTTTTCCATACATATCTGCAGCAAATACTGAATATCCAAGCTCTTTAAACATTTGTGCGCGCTTGATTTCGTAGTCAGTAATACCATCCCAGTCATGTATAATTAAGACTGTCGGAGCATTCTTACCTTGGTTAATAATGTAACCTTCGTAATCATTTCCACCGACTGTGTAAGTAATATTTTTAGAGTAGGCTAAGAGAGAAATCATTAAAACAAGCAGGGCTTTCATTGGACACTCCTTTAAGAATAATAATATTTATCATAACTATATAGCCTATGAGTTGACCATGGTTTAAAATAAACTATGATAAAATTTAACAATTCCTATACAAAACTTCCTGAACAATTTTACGGTGCGGCAACTCCGAGTGCAGCAGTAATGCCTAGGCTTATCGCTGTTAATGATTCACTTGCGAAGTTCTTGAATATTGATCTCTCAAGTTATTCTCAAGATGATTTAACTGGAATCTTTTCCGGTAAATTGATTCCAAGTGGGGCAGAGCCTATCGCTCTGGCTTACTCGGGTCATCAATTTGGTCATTTTAATCCAACGATGGGTGATGGGCGTGCAATATTAATTGGCGAAGTGATAGGAAGTGATGGGCTTCAGTATGACATTCAACTTAAGGGAAGTGGTAAAACGCCATATTCAAAAAGAGGTGATGGACGTTCTTGGCTAGGTCCAGTCCTTCGAGAGTATGTTGTCAGTGAAGCAATGTATTCTTTAGGGATTCCGACAACAAGAGCACTTGGGGCAGCGGAGACTGGTGAAGATGTCTATAGAGAAGATGTACTACCTGGTGGAGTTTTTACACGAGTGGCGAGAAGTCATATTCGTGTTGGCACATTTGAGCATTTTGCTTCACGTGGAGATATTCAGAATTTAAAAATTCTGTGTGATTATGCAATTAATCGTCACGATTCTGACCTAAACGATCATGCAGATAAGTATAATATTTTCTTTGATCGCATATTTAAGAGAAAGTTAGATCTCGTCTCAAAGTGGATGGGGGTAGGTTTTATTCATGGAGTCATGAATACTGATAATACATCCATCTCAGGAGAAACTCTTGATTTTGGTCCTTGTGCATTTATGGATCACTTTTCTTACAATAAGGTTTTTAGCTCAATTGATACTCATGGAAGATATGCCTATTCTAATCAAGGACGTATTGCCGTTTGGAATTTATCAGTACTTGCAAATGCGCTTTTTCCACTTCTCCAAAGAGAGGGAGAGTCTCAGGAAGAAGCAGTGAAGAGACTTGAATCAGCCTTTGACGATTATAGTAAATACTATGATTCTAAGTGGCTTGAGGTAATGGGAAAAAAGCTTGGTCTTTTCAATGCCACAGAATCTGATCGACCGCTTATAGGTCAGTTTTTAAATTACCTCGAAGAGCATAACCAGGATTTCACAAATATTTTTAGATCATTAAATACTCTAGAGTTTGTTGACAAAGAATTTGAGAAGGAATGGCTTCTTCGTCTCGATTTACAGGAAAAGACGCAAGAAGAAGCAATTTCATTGATGAACTCAGTTAATCCTTATGTGATTCCAAGAAATCATCAGATAGAAAAAATGATCAGGCTTGCCGTTGATGGTGACTACACACTTTTTGAAAAACTTCTAAAAGTATTACAAAATCCATATGAGGAGAATGTATCAAATCTTAAGTTTACTCTACCTCCAAATAATGACGAAGTGGTGAAGAGAACATTCTGTGGAACCTGAAATTTAGTTTATTTCATCATAGAAAATGGCGTCATTAACAAGAAAGTTATTCTTTAGCTTTTTCAAATTATTAATGAAAATATTTCTGATTTTTTCGTCTTTAAACATAAAGCCGTTCTTACTCTTGCCAAATAGTGGTTTCATGTCAAATAAGGTATTCTTAGAAATTTTCCCTTCTTTTATTAATAATTCACGATAATAGTTGAAAATTTGTTTATCCATTTGAATAAAATCATAGCGCTTGTTGAAGAGTAAAAGGACTTGTTTTTTTTGATCATGTGTTTCTGCGTATTGAATATTCTCTTTCACCATTTTTGCATATTCACTACCCATTCGTGTCGAAGCACCTTGCCAAGATAAAAGTGAGTACTTTTTTAATTCATCAATTGATGAAATATCAAGTTTTCTCTCTCTTAAGGAGATAGCGTAATTTTCATAGGCGTAGAAATTGTTAGAAAAGTAGCCTTTAAGATCATGCTCCTTAATAACTTTTTTATTAATATCTGAAACAATATCAACCTCATTGTTTTTGTAGCTTAATATTCTTCTGGCGTATGGATCAAAAGAAAAAACTAATTCGTAACCCTCTTTTGATAATGTTTCCTTGATGATGTCGAGAAGTATGCCGCCATCAAGACTAACCCATGGTTGCAGTGTTTCCCCAAATGATATCTTCAATTGTTTTGAAGCATATGAGCTTTGACAGAACAATAAAATAGTAAGGATGATAACTTTCATAATGGTGTATTCTCTCTTGATTAAGATTTTATAGTGTATAGTATACTTGATAAAAAAATAAAGTGTTTATATTTATTGCATGTAGAGAAGATGCAGAAGAAAAAATGATTGAAGTTGCTCATCTTAAGTGAGGAAAATAACCAAAAATACATTACTTTAGTAAATTTAAGGACAGTACAAACGTTATCCACATTTTAGTGGAGTGATTATATAATGATGAATTGTGAAGAGAATAAAATTGAAAGGTAAAAAAATAATGACTGAAAATAGTAAAGTGGTTTTAAGAAAATTAGACACAAAATATATTGATGAATATTTTGAAATGATAAATAGTCTAGAAGTTCATGAGATGACAGAACCAAACACTCTTTTTAAACCTTTTTCCTATGAAGAAATAAAAGACTGGCTTGATTGTTTAGAAGGGAAAGATAATCGGAAAGATTTCGCAATTGTACTCGAAGATATTGAAACGTTTGTAGGGGAAGTTGTGTTGAATGAAATTAAGGATAAATGTTGTAATCTTCGAATTGCTCTTTTGCCAATTTTTTTTAATAAGGGATATGGTACTCAGGCGATTAAATTGGCCATACAATATGCTACTAATGAATTGAATTTAGAGCGTATAGAGTTAGATGTTTATAATATTAATCAAAGAGGTATTAGAGTATATAAAAAATGTGGTTTTGAAGAAGTTTCAAAGATAAAAATATCAGATGACCTATACGAAATTCGAATGAGTTTAGAAAAAGTGTAGAAAAATCTGTTATCAATAAACAAAAAGTTAGAGACTTATTTACTCCGATAAAAGCTAATACCCTTTACATATCAAATTTTTTTTCATTTTCGCCATTCGGATTTGCTGTAGTAATTTTATCAAGTTTAAAAATATTTATTAATATCTTTGTTGCTAATATAATGTTTTAAAGTCAACAAGGGATATTTAATGAAGTCTATTTATTTGTATAATGCTCTAACAGGACATCGTGAATCAGATAACAAAAATGAAAATGCATATTACTTGTCTCGATTATTAAATTTGAGAAATGAGTTATTAGTGAAGCAAGTTCAAATAGCAGATGTTGCACCAAAGCTTTTAGAAGTAATAAAGAATCATCCAAGTTTTGAAAAAGTTTCTAGGGTGTGCCTTGCTATTAATTTACCTCTCAGTAATAAGCTTGAGGTTCTTTCTGTTGGAACAACAATTGATAATAATTTAATGAAAAGTGGATATTCATGCTTTATCAGTAGTAAAAGTAGTTTGCAGAAAATTAATAACGGAGACACTAGAGTTTTTTCTAATATTGATAATATTTTAGAGAGCTACGTCAATGATAATAAACCAGCTCAAAGAAGTATCTTTTATCTCAGTAAGATGGGAGTAAAGAGTGGAATTACGATTCAATTGAAGTCTGGGGGGCTGACTGGATATCTTTTTTTAAACTCTAATGAGATTGGGTATTTTGATAGTTCTATCAAGAGTGATTCAACATACCTCAACTTACTAGAGTTAGTATGTACAGAAGTTTTTAGCTCTTTGGCAAATGAGTTTAGAGCTCTTGGAAATATTGATGATTACATTGCTCGCTTTCCAAAAGAATATATCTTTTCTAATATTCATCAAAAAAATCACATTGGAATAGAGCTACTTTCAGAAAGTATTTCTCAGTATATTCATGGAAATATCAAATTTGAGATTGTTGACAATACTGAAGCCTCATCTCTTATTCCATGGGGGCAAGTTTCCTTAATTCTTTCAGTAATTTTAAAGGACTTAAAGTTGGCTAGTATTAACAACCTCCCAATAAGTTTGTATGAAGAAGAAGAGAACTTGTTAGTTTCTATTTCTAGTAAAGAAGTCGTAGAGGAGATGGAAAATCTTCCAATTGAATATTATAAAGCAATTAGAAAATTTTCAAAAAACTTAGGCATTGAGCTTTCTAGAAGCCGAGATAAGTTTTGGATGAAACTTAAAATTGATAAATATTCTCATCGTGAAGTTGATGTTGATTACAGCACTCCTCATGAATAAAGCGTATTATTGTTTAAAATTTATTTTGAGTAGATATTTGAAACAAAAAAGCCTCGAGTGGGTTAGAAACGAGGCTTAGTTATGATTACTCCGAAGAGATGGTCATCAAAATGAATGTCCTAGAAATAATGGGGTGGCCGATGGGACTTGAACCCACGACAACCAGAATCACAATCTGGCGCTCTACCGACTGAACTACGGCCACCATATTTCGTAGAATCTTTTTATAGGTGTTTTCTGGCTTTTCGTCAATATAATATTTGAAATCCTGTATTTTTAGGCCTGAAAAATAGATAAATATATTTTTTGACGTTCTGTGCGTCAATTAGTTAGAATAATAAGTAATTAAAATAATTCAAAACATCAGGGAAGGTGCATATGAAAAGAATTCTTACGTTAGCGGTATCGCTTTATTCAGCTAGTATTTTCGCATACGGGATCGGTTATACAACTCACCCAATGCCAGAAGGTCAAAAATCAATTTCAACTGAAATGACTGGAATTACATCAGGTGATGGTGGAATGGGTCTTCAGGTTAGATATACTCAAAAACTAAATAAAATGCTTTCAGTAGACGCTGGTCTAGGTATCTCTGGTGGTGACCGTGAGCAAAGATTCTTCGTTGGTGCAGACTACGAAATCTTTCCAGATTACCTACGTCAACCAAGATTCTCTTTAAAGACAAATATCGAAAGAGCAGATGAGTTTGGAAATACTTTTACAATTATTTCTGCAGCTCCAACTCTTTCTAAAGGATTTAACTTTTGGGGAAAAGAAGCATTCCCATATGTTTCACTTCCAGTAGGTCTTTCTCTTAATAGTGATGACAGTACATATGAAAGTGTAGCATCGTTAAATACAGGTATTAACGGACAGCTTCCAATTGAAGGTTACAAGCACCTTAATGGAAATCTTGAACTTCAAGTTGGCCTGAAAGATTCTTTCACTGCTGTACTTGTTGGTCTTGCTTTTCCAATGAACTAATCTCAAATTATAAAATCATAGAAGGGTAGTGTGTACGCATTACCCTTTTTTTTTGTGAATAACTATGAAAAATAATCTTCCAAAAATTGTATTCTCTGACTTCGATGGCACATTAACTGATCACACTGAATTCTCTGGAAAGTTTCTGACGATCCTTGAAATGCTAAAAGAATATAACACTCCACTTGTTATTGTAACGGGACGAAGCCTTTCTTGGGCGCACTTCTTTCTAACGCATTTTAGTGATCTCCCTTACGTGATCTCTGAAGGTGGTGGTGTCTTAAGTTACCGAGATAAGCGTGGCATGATCGTTGATGAATACCAGGTCCCTGTTAGTGATCTTGAATGGCTTGAAAACTTTTCAAAAGAACTTCTTGGAAGATTTGAAGGATTGAAGCTCTCTGCAGACTCTATTGGAAGAAAGAGTGATAGGGCTATCGAGCTTTGTGATCTTGAGGATGTCGTTGTTCGCACAGAAATTAAGAAATTAATGGATGATCAAAATATTAATTACTCAACATCAAATGTTCACTTAAATTTTTGGTGTGGAGATATCTCGAAATATAAGGCCGTAAGATCACTACTAGATAAATTCTATCCAGATGTTTCTATCGAGCAGACAATGTACTTTGGAGATAGTCTCAATGACCAGTCAATGTTTAAAATGGTAGAGCATTCTGTTGGAGTTTCAAATATTTCAGAAGTTTTATTAAAGATGACAGATAAACCCAAAGTTATTCTTACTGGTGAAGAAAACTCTGGGCCATCTGGTGTATTAAATTACTTAGTAACGCTCTTTGATCATAAATTGAATTAACTCAAACGCACCTTTTTGCGAATAACCAAACTTAGTAGAAAGGTTTTCAAGTACAGTTTGAATTTGTCCACGATCTTCTTTATTAAGATTTTGTGGCATTTTGTTTTTTGAATCATTCATCTCTGCTTGGAAATAAACAAGATTTTGTGAAATGTTTCTAATTACTTTCTTTTGTTCATTTCTAAATGATTCTTGCAGTCTTTCTACAACATCTGGGAATACTGTCTTGTAAACAATTTGTTGCTTTGGATTATCAAGATACCAGGCCCCAAGTTTAGAGATTAAGTGTGATCTAAAAATTTTAGGATCTTCTTTAAGATTGATATTCGACTCAAACTCTTTAATGAAGTACTGATCAGCATCTTCATACTTACCAGTCACGTTATTTTTGATCTTCTCACCCTTAATAACAGAGTTAACATTTTCAATATAGCGTTTAACATAATCTTCATATGAGCGATCATCAACAAGACCTAATGATTCACGAAGCTCTTTATCAAATTGATCAAGACATTCATTCTTTATGAGTTCAAGGAATCTTGAAGGATTATGATAATCACCGTGAGTCGACATATTTAAGAAATCATATTCGTTTTTCTTTTGAATCAATCTTCCAAGATATTCAATGACCTCAACAAAAGTAACAGTCTTATGAATATCACTTAAGCGGTAGAGAATATTCTTAATATCTCGAGGTGAGATACCAAATTTACCTTCATAGAGATTATCATTTTCAAATTCATGCTTAATCGAATCAATTCCATGCTTAAGAATTTGTCTCTGTTCAGTATCGAGTCTATCTGGTAACTGTCTCTTTCCTGAGAATAAATTTGCTTTTTCTAGCGGAGTTAATCCTGTCACAATTGCAGTGAGTTTAGCATCATCGTAGTGTTTACCCATACATGATCTAATACGAGTCATGATAGAAAATTTACATAGTGCAGTTAGAGCATGAGGTTCAAATTTTGTTCTATCAGAGAGACCTTCAGTCTGCTTCTTGTAGATCTTTTCCTCTTCCATGTAATCAAGTAGGTATGGAACCTTGATAAAATTAAAACGACCCTTGAATGAATTATAATCAGGGTGTTGCTTAAATGCTGCAAGATGTACTTCATTGGAAGTTCCAATGAAGAAGATGTCTAACTGAGTGAGAATTCCCCCAATATTGATACTTCCTGTTTCCATTGTCATAAGTAGGTATTTATATGCATCAAGTGGTCTTTTTAAAAGGTCTGAAAATTCTAGAATTCCTCTGTTCGCAAGAACGACTTCACCTTGCAGTGAGAAAAGGTTAAGAGATTGCAAAGATGGAGGGAGAGTTTGAAGTCTCTTATCCATTGTTATCTGCTGCATTCTTGCATCAACATGTAGTTGTGGCTCAATTGTCACTGCACAAGATGAATATCTTTTTGAGATTTTTAATCTTTCTACACGGATGTGTTTTAAAACTTCATTATGCTTTCCTTTATAATTTTTAAGAAGAGCATCGTAGATCATTTTATTTCTTTTTGATAAGTCACCTCTGTAGAGATATGACTTGCGAACTAACTCTAAAAGTTCTTCATTTCCAGCAAGAGCATCTTCAATGATCTTTTGACGATAATCTGTCGGGATAAGTAGGATTGGATGATCTTTAAGCTCACTAGGCATAATCGCTGTGATATCTTTATCATCGAGATCTGCAAATGAACTAACATCACGTGGTTCGTGCTTTCCTGTTAGACCAAGTGTTCCTTTTACAACATTGTTAATCGGAAATACCCATTCAAAAGTATACAGAGCACCTTCATCTGTCTCAGAATATTCCTCTGCCCCTTTCATTATTTTTTTTACCGTAGAACTTTTTGATGAACCATTTGGCCCAACGAGGAGAATGAACTTATTATTAAAGCCTTCTTCTTCAAAGTTTCTTAGATTTTGTAATAGCGTTGATATGATTTTTTCTTGTCCATAGACAGGAGGAGCTTCGCTATCCTCTTTCGTAAAGAGTTTACTTTGCCCATGTTCATCTGTTCCGAAGTATCTCATCATATCCGAGATGTAACGATAAGATGGTCTTACATGTTTTGCAGGATCTTTTCTGAATAGCTCCATATAATCATAGAATGATAATATTTCGTTAGTTGTATTTGAATTTTCATTTGCTACTTCTATCCAGTCCATATTCCCTCTTTTTTGTTATCATTTGGGACTTATCCAACTATAATTTTACCTTGTTTGTACCCTAGGTTTAAAGAAGGAAAATGAAGAAGATATTATTTATACTTGCTTTTTTTATTTTGACTTGTTTACTCGGATTTATTTTCCTAGTGAAAAGAGAGAATTTAGATAAGCAATATGCCCAAATGCTCTTACTTGATAAATATACTCAAGCTCTCGGGCAGTTAAATACTATCTGGGAAAATGGCGAGGTCGAGGCCGATGGGCAATGCAAGCAGCTAGAAGATGTAGATCTACTCTATTATCAATGTAATCCGAGATATATTTCCTGCTTAATTAAGAATAATATTCTTCAAAAAAAAATTGGCCTGAATTTAAATCCTGAATATAAATATATCCAAGATAATATTTCGCGCCGTTATGAGTTTAAAAGTGATGAGTTTAATTTTACATTAATTGATAGTTGCCATGAAGCTTATCTTCCACAGCGCTTTTACCCATTTCTTGTAAATAATAGAGAACATACTTATGAATGGGATAATCATTCAAAAGATCTATTTATTGATAAGTTTCAGGTTCGTGTCGGAGAGTATAAAGATTACTTGGAAACCTCTAACAATAAACTACCAACTCATCTTGAAAATTTAAAAGACCAAGATATTGTTTTTAATCTTTCCAAAGATGAGATGAAAAAATATTGTGCCTTTCAGGGGAAAGAAGTTCTAAGTGCCATGGTTTTTGATGCAGGGGCAATTTATCCTGAAGATATTTCTGATAATCATTCCAGATTGTTTCGTGCCCCATACTATCCTTGGTCAAGAAAAAATTCTTCATCAGAGTTATTTAAAATTCAAAAAAATAAAAATTATGAAATTGATAAAAATCTGAAAGTTAGCTTATGTCCAAAGGTTTATTCAAGAGATTGTAGTGAAGAAAAATATATTCATTATAATCGTGAGAATGTTTCATGGATGGGAATCTATGAGGTGATGGGGGGGTATATGGAATATACTCCAAATATTATTTTTCCAGGTGAGAATATTAAGCTAAGTTCAATTTATTTTCCATGGACAAGCTCTAAGCATCGCACTGGTATGCGAGGTTACTGGGATGGCGAAGGCTTTGGATTTAATAATATAGCATGGAAAGGCGATGAAAATCTTGCGGCTCAAGATGAATTCAAAATTGCCTTTCGTTGCATGAGGAGAAGATAATGAAACTGATCCTTTTAAATTTTTGCTTAACACTAGGAATTTGTACTGGAGATTTTCAAACTAACCTAAAACAGGCTGTTTCTCTTCAGTACGATATTAAATTTAATATGAAGGTCGTTAATAGTGGTGAGGTCAAAAACCCTGCTGGCACTTGGATTGAAGTTCTTCGTACCGCTGAGACATGTCTGTCATATAAAGTTCCATTTAAAGATAGATTAGGACAGCTCTCTCTTCTTAAGATTAATCGTGGAAAGTGTGATCCATTTAGAAGCACAATCTCCGAAATAAAAAATATTTCATCACTTAAATTATCATTAGTTAATGATAATAATACCAAATCTAATAAATTACTCGAAATCATTACGACTTTTTCGGATGACAGAAAGAGTATCAAAATACCTCTTGTAAACTATGGGACACGTAAGAAATTTAAAAAGTATGATAGTCAGATTGATGATTACTATATCTCAAGTATTAATTTCTCAACTGAGGAGAAGAGGGAAACAATTAAGAATGGTAATGCCTGCCATGCTGTTAATAGTAGTTGTGTTTCAGTAATTGAAAATAATTGTGATCGTTGTGAAGGAACATTTTACGAAGTTGTCGATTATAATTGTCCTCAAGGTGGTTCGAAATACTGCGGTACTAATGAATGTGGACAAAAAGGAAAACCGGCTTGTCCTCGTGGTTATAAAGTTTTAGAGACAAAACTTGCTTCCCTTTGCTTTGATGGGAGTCCTGCAGGTTACTGCGGTCCTGGTCTTAAAACATACTGTAACGAAGATAAGATTTTAATTTGCTTATAATTCGAGATCTTTTCCAAGAACTCTGGCCTTAATTAACTTATAATTCGACTCTTTGATTGATTTTATTTTTTCAAGATCGTTGCGATCGATATGACAGTCAGCACTTACATCAAAAAATTGTGAACAAAGTTTAATCGGTGGATAAGACCTCGTTTGTTTGGCAATGAAGTTTTTCTCGTCATCAATATAGATATCAATAAGACCAATATACTTTCCATCGCCTTTATTCGTGACTACGGTTTGACCATTGACAGTTCTTAGCCCAGCTTCACCATCATTTCCTAGGACAAGATCAACCGAGTTTGGAGGAAGTCGCTTAATTGTCTCATTAAACGCTTTCTGATCGCGATGAGCATGGAGAAGTAGGATAATAAGATCAGCACGTTTCCCAATTTCATTTTTTATAGTAATAAATCTTGCTATAGGATCATCAAAGTAGATACCACTGAGACCGTCCTCTCCCTGGCTTTTCTTATTGTAAAGGCTTAATCCAATTAGTGCGATTTTCACACCTTCTATATCCTTAATTGTATAGGCCTTATTATTTAGCCTCGTTGTAATAGAGTCACTTTTAAGGTCGATAATATTTCCAGCAATAAAAGGAATTTGAGTTTCTTGTTCATTTGGAATATTTAGTAATTCACTTTCAGTTAACAGAACAGCATCATAGTTAAGTTCACTGTAGAGCTTTATTGTAGCATTTCTTTTTTCTGTGACACTATTAAATGAGATGAAATTTCCAGTGTCGAGTAAAAGAGTTGGAGCTTCAATCGTCTCCCTAAGAGTTGATATATAGCCCTTGAGTGCATTACTACCACCAATACTTAGTAAGATTTTAGAATCTACAATCTCACTAATGACAGAACTATTCTCATTAAAATTACCAGTATGGATAATTGAGATTTTTTTGTACTCTTCGTTTGTCGTGATTGATTTTTTATTTGGTAATGAATATTGAAAACGCTTGAGATCTCCCTGGCATGAAGCCAGGAAGATTAAAATTATAAATAGATTAATAGCTTTTAATTTTTGCAAGTTTCTCATATGTTTTTGTTAGTGCATCCAGAATTGTATCATACATCGCCGGATCAGAGCAAAGACCTATAGAAATTCTTACCACTCCACGACCAATATCGTCGGTTACATTCATTGATTTTAAAACTTTTGAAGTAACAGGTTCATTGTCTGAACAAGCAGAAGAAGTCGTTACAAAAATATCCTGACTTTCTAACTCAATTTGTACGGCCTGTCCGTGAATCCCTGGATAAGAAACGTATGTCGTCGATGCAAGTCTTGGAGAATCTTCACCAATAATTACAACGTCAGGGAATCTCTTTTTTAATTCTTTTTCAAAAGAGATTCTTTTTGAGTTAATTGCTTCAATATTATCAAGATGTTTTTCGAAATAGTTGAGTGCAACGGCCAGAGTTTCATAACCAAGATAGTTTTGCGTTCCACCACGGTATCCTCTTTCTTGACCACCACCAATAATGATTGGTTTTAGAGTTGTTGGGTCTTTTGCTAGGAGAATTCCTGTTCCTGTCATCGCCCCAATTTTGTGACCTGACATAACGGCATAATCCGCACCAGAAGTTTTGAAATTAAAAAGAGTTTTTCCAATGAACTGAGTAGTGTCACAAATATATGGAACTTGATTGTCATTACAGATACGTGAAACTTCTTGGTAAGGTTGAATAACACCAGTTTCATTATTCGCGGCCATGATGCAAACAACCGCAGTATCATCAGTTAGTTGAGCTTTAAAGTCTTCCAGATCAATAATACCATTAGCTTGAGTCTTGACGATTTTTACAGTACAGCCAAAGTCTTGTTGATAGTACTTCGCACAGTTTACAACTGCCGAGTGTTCAATTCCTGAGATGATAATTTCTTTTTTTGGATTTTTGTGAAGAACAGAGTGGAAAGCTTGAGATAGTCCTTCTGTTGCTCCAGAGTTGAAGATAACTTGCTTGAAGTCAGCTCCTAAAACTTTCGCACATACACTCCTTGCATTTTCCATCGCCATTAAAACTTTACTTCCCATGTAGTGAATGGCGTTTGGGTTTGCAAAAGGTCCTTCTGATAATCTTTTGATAAGATACTCTCTAACGTCTTTGCAAATCGGAGCACTTCCATTGTAGTCCGCATAAATCATAATTTCTTCCCTTGTGTGTCTCTTCCTTAAATTACTTACTAAGTTCTAGCATACGATTTAAAGCTAAAAGAGAATACTCCTTAGTTTTTTCATCGACACTAATCACATTAATAGGTTTATTTTCCTTTATTGCACGGAAACTGGCAAGGAGCCATCTTGGTCTTACGCGATACATCGTTGTGCAAAGGCACTGATATGGCGAAAGTGAGAAGATTTCCTTGTCTGGAAATTCTGCAGCGAGACGATTGACGAGATTAATTTCAGTTCCAACCGCAAATTTTGATCCGGCCGGAGCATCTTTGATCTTGTTGATGATATAAGCTGTTGATCCATTATCATGAGCATTTTTCACAACGTCGTGATTACACTCTGGGTGAACGATTACTGTTACATCTGGACGATTCTTCTTTAGGTCAAGAACTTGTTGAGCACTAAAACCTTGGTGAACCGAACAGTATCCGTACCAAAGAATTACTTTTGCATCTGCAACTTGCTTTGGAGTAAGACCACCATTAAGCATATTTGGGTTGTATACAACCATATCTTCAAGAGCAATTCCCATTTCACTACAAGTATTTCTACCTAAATGTTGATCTGGGAAGAATAATAATTTCTGACCTTGTGTGAAGGCCCATTCAATAATTGTTCTCGCATTTGATGAAGTACAAATTGTACCGCCATTTTCACCTACAAAAGATTTAAGCGTGGCTGCACAGTTGATGTACGTGATCGGTACAATTTTTTCGTCAGTAGATGAAGTTAAAAACTTCCAAGACTTGTCGATCTCTTCTCTATTTGCCATGTCGGCCATCGAGCAACCAGCTCTAAGGTCTGGAAGAATTACTTTTTGTTCTGGCGAAGTTAGCATGTCAGCTGTCTCGGCCATAAAGTGAACTCCGCAGAACATGATATATGGTTTATCGAGTTTTGCAGCGTCCTGAGCAAGTTTGAGTGAGTCACCTTTGTAATCAGCAAACATGATAACATCATCTTGCTGATAGTGGTGACCAAGAACAACAACTTGGTCTTTTAATTCTTCTTTAATTTTCCAAAGCTCTTTGATTACCTCTTCATCACTGAGGTCTGCTTCCGAAATAACTGGTTTATAATCATCTTGTTGATTATCAAATAGATTGAGCATTGTTTTTCCTAATGTATTATTTAATTACTGCGAAACCTTCAGCTTCCCAATCAAGGATTCCACCTTCGAGGTTGTTAAGATTTGAAAAACCTTCAGAAAGTAAAATCTGACATGCACTTAAACTTCTTCTTCCACTACGACACTGAAGAATTAATTCTTTATCCTTGTCTGCGTCTGAAAGATTTGCGCTCCATTTTTCATTGAATTCGCTTAGTGGGATAAAAATCGCACCATCGATATGTCCTTCATCCCATTCGTTTTGCTCACGGCAATCGATAAGGATGTAATCCGCTTTTTTGTCCATTCTTTCTTTTAATTCTGTAACATTCATTGACTTGATCATAATTGCTCCTAAGGGCCTAATAATTAGGTGGAATTTATTAAAGTATACACCTTCTGTCCAGTCTGTTTGTTGATGAGCGTCAAACTTCTGGTCCTATATATTTAAAAAAATGTAAAAAAGTTAAGCATTCTTTTGACGTTGTGTGTGGAATTTTCTAACATTTTAGTTAGATACATACAAAATTGGTCAACGGTAGGACCAAGACAAGGAGCGTAACATGGAAGTGATTACAGTCGCTAATAACAAAGGTGGAGTTGGGAAGACAATGCAGTGCTTTCAACTAGCATGTCACCTTGCGAACAAGGGTAACAAAGTTTTAGTTATCGACCTCGATTCTCAAGCAAACTTAAGTTCAACATTTAATCTTCATATTCAAAGAACTCTGATCCCAGAATGGCTGATCGGTGATGTATCAATTAATGAAGTTATGGTTCCTAGTGAAGGTAAAGGGAAATTCAACCGTAATATTACAGTTATTCCATCAAGTCGTCACATGGCAAATCTTTCTAAACTTTTAATTCTTTCTGAAGGTGAAATTAGAAAAGAAGTTGGAAGAAAAGAAAGACTAATGAGAACAAGACTACAAGAAGCAGAAGGTATGTTTGATTATGTAATCATCGACACACCTCCAATGCTCGGTGATGAGCTTATCATGGCACTTGTAGCTTCAAATAGAATTTTAATTCCTACTCAAGCACAAGATTATTCAATCGATGGTTTAGAAGAGTTAATGGATACATTCGAAATTATCAAAGAAACTGAAAACCCAGTTCTTGAGTTTTCAATTATTCCTTCAATGGTTAATACAAGAAGAAAAATCGAGCAACAAAGACTTGAAGAACTTTCTCAGTCTTTTGATATTACGCCACCGGTTAGAAATCTTGTACAAATGCAAGAGTCTATTTCGATGAAGAGACCTGTTTGTTTAATGGGAAAAAAATCTCGCGGGAGAGTAGACTATGAAAACCTTTGGAACACACTTAATTTAAACTAAAAAATCATGAACAATAGAGCTCACGGATTTTGAGCTCTATTCATTCAAGGAAGATGGAGTCATTTATGGCCAAGGCATTTGCACCGCGTGTAGCGAAGACTAAAAGAACAAAGATTGATTTAGCGGAATCTTTGAGTCCTGATATTTTCAAAATTTCTGACGATAGACTTTTAAAGGGAGCAAGGCTTACTGAAGTTAAGCTTGCTGACATCTACGTTAAGGAACAGGTAAGAACAAAATTCAATGATAGTTCACTTAAAGAACTTTCTGAAAACATTAAAGTAAATGGTCTGATTCAGCCACTGGTTCTTCATCAGAAGCCAGGTGGAAAGCTTACTCTAATTTGTGGTGAAAGAAGATTTAGAGCAATGTCTCTAATCAAAATGGAAAAGTGTCCATGTTTTATCTTAGACGATAAGACTGAAGAAGAGTTAATGGCGATTCAGTTCTCTGAAAACTCTGCAAGGGAAGCACTTCACTATATTGATAAAGCAGACGGAATTTTAAATTATCAAATCGCAACAAAAGCAAGTGAGAGAAAAATTCAGGCAGCTCTTGGTATTTCTAAATCAGAAGTGCACCGTTCACTAATGATTGCAAAAATGGATACAAAATTAAAAGAAGCTGCAAAGACTCATGATATTGAGAAGTATGTTCTGCTTGAGCTTGATGTGCTTGATAAAGGTGCTCTTAAAACAAAACTTACTAAGCTAGTTCTTGGTGGAGAAATTAGAAAGAGAGCAGAGCTTAAAAAAGCAATTAAGGACGGTGGAGTTCTTGCTGCTGGTAAGAAAACAGTAAGAAAGAAGCCTGCACTTCCAAAAGGTCTTTCAGCAAACGCTCTTTTAAAAGCTCTTCAAACACAGGCGAAGAGCCAGGATCTTGATGCTGACACAAAAGCAGCTTTAAAGTCTCTAATCAAAGACGCCAAAAATATGGTTGATATGTAATATGACTGGGGCGGTAAGTAAATTTCTCGTACTTTTACTTACTGCTTTTAGCTCTTTTGCTGTCACTGAAATCAAAGTTATCACTTATTATAATTATTCTCCTTGGATCGAATTAAATTCGTCTTTCGCGCAATTATTAAATGAAAACTTAAAATCAAAGTATAAATTCGTTGCCTCATACGTTCCAAGAAAAAGAGTAGATCAGCTTTTGGGTACTGATGAAAAAATTCTTGTTCCTTTCACGAGTCCAAAATTTTTTGATGATTTTGAAAAAACTAAATATTCTTGGTCTTCAACGATCTTTACTGATCATTCCTATTATATATCAAAAATATCTTCCCCCTTTATTTATAAGGATGAAAGTTCTTATTCAGGTAAGAAGTTCTCTGGAATTCTTGGACATAATTATGCTGATCTCGATGATGCGATAAAGTCGAAGAAACTCGAAATTGAATATGCTCCTTCCACAGTAGCCGCGGTAACAAAAGTATTTACGAACAAGAGAAATCTCGACTTCTCAGTTATCGACACTTCAACACTAAACGGAATGGAGAGACTTGGCTCACTTATAAAAGGTCAGTATATACTTTCAAATCGTCCTGGGTATTCTCGCTTAGAGCGCATGGTTCTCGTCAGTCATGGCACGCGTCTTTATAAGGAAGAGCTTTTGAGGGCCATTGATGTAATAGGCAAATCAAAGAAGTGGCTCAAAATTATCAGTAATTATCAGGAATTATCAGGAATTAGACCCTAAACTTGCCCCCTCTAAATAAATGAAGATCTTTGATACAATTTAAGTAACCCAGCTAAGCTTTTGGCATGGGCATTGCACCTATAATCCTTAAGAGACATCTGTTTATAAGCGATTTAGGGGACTTACAATGACAAACTTCAAACATGAAAAATCTATAGGCCGACTAATTATTTTACAGGCCGTCTGCTTTTTGATCAGCTCCGTTGCTGTTGCAGGTGAGAAGAATCTATTTGAAGCTTTTAATCCAAACTACAAGATTAAATCTCGTATGCCTCAAAGCTTTACGGCTGACGTTGATTTTGTTGCTGCTCCGGAAAAAGAAGACCCATGGTACGCACATATTTTCGTCGAAGATGATTCTGGAGTGCTAAATCAAATGAGAGCAAACTTCGCAAATCTTGAAGCAAATGACGAATATACTCGTAACTGGGATATGGAGTCGACAGGTCTTTACAGTTACAGCACGCAAGAACAACGAGTGACCTACTTTAATAAGTACATTTTAAAATATGTTGATAAGAGAATTTCTGGTGAAGTTAAAAAAGCTGAAGAAGGTTCTACGCTTGCAGCTGTAGGTAATGTGCAAAAAGCACTGAAGCCACAAACAGATGTAAATTTCGCTCAAAATATGAAATTAAAAATTAGAGCAAAAGTTTTACAAGGTGAAGTTTATATGGACTTCATTAATCCATACGTTGATTCGAGAACAACATTATCGTTATCCGGCGATATTAATATGAATGTTAAAAAAGAATTCAAAGAATATAGGGGAGTGGCATCAGTTGATTACAATCCAAAAGATGGAAATTATGTCACTCAATTTGATAAATACATCACAGATGCTCTTGTCGCACGAGTATCATCTTCTCAAGACCAATCACGTTCAGTTTTCTCAGAAGATTCTGATGCGAGATTTCAGTTAATGTACGCAAGACCTTTTAATTACTAGGAGTTGACGCGCTTAGCCTTTCGCTGCGCGTTCACCATACTTTTTGCTTAAGTGAAATTATTGGAGTAAATTACACTTCATATTTTAATCAATTTGTATGGAGTAAGAGATGAGCTTAACAGATAGTCCACTGTATCAAGATTCTATCGCACAATTAGAAGAATCTGCTTCAATTATGGGTCTTGATCCAAATATTATGGAAAGACTTAGATTTCCAAAGAGAGCTTTACAAGTTGCTGTTCCAATTCGTTTAGATGATGGGACTGTTAAAACTTTCCAAGGCTACAGAGTACAGCACAATATGACTTTAGGCCCTGGTAAGGGTGGGATTCGTTTTCACCCAGGTGTAGACTTATCTGAAACTGCTGCACTTGCAATGCTTATGACTTTTAAGTGTGCCCTTGTTGGTCTACCACTAGGTGGAGCAAAAGGTGGTGTTTGTGTTGATCCAAGAACTCTTTCAAGACAAGAGCTTCAAGCATTAACAAGAAGATATACAACAGAAATTAATACTTTCATTGGACCAGCTATCGACGTTCCAGCTCCAGATATCGGAACTGACGGACAAACAATGGCATGGTTACTAGATACTTACTCTCAACTTAAAGGACATACTGTTCCTGGTGTTGTTACTGGTAAGCCAATCACTATCGGTGGTTCTCTAGGTAGAGCTGAAGCTACTGGTAAAGGTGTTGCTTTCTGTATCAACTTTGCTGCACAAAAACTTGGAATGAAAATTGATAACAATACAAGTGTTGCGATCCACGGTTTTGGTAAAGTAGGTATTCCTGCTGCTGAAGATCTAAGAGATCAAGGTGCAAGAATTGTTGCTATCTCTGACGTTTCTGGTGCTATCTACAACAAAGATGGGATCGATGTTGCTAAAGCAATCAAGTGGACAAGAGCTGGTAGATACCTAAATGAAATGGAAGGCGTTGAGCATATTTCGAACGAAGACTTATTTGCTCTTGATGTTGACATCCTAATCCCTGCAGCAATCGACGGTGTTATCACAAAAGATAATGCACACGTTGTAAAAGCTAAGCTAATTGCTGAAGGTGCAAACGGACCATTAACAAAAGAAGCGATTGATATCGTATCTAAGAATGGTGCATTCCTTATCCCAGATATTCTTTGTAATGCTGGTGGGGTTATTGTTTCTTACTTTGAGTGGGTACAAGGACTTCAAAACTTCTTCTGGAACTTAGATGAAATTAACTCTAAGCTACACGGAATTCTAAAAGATGCATTCGACAATGTTTACAACACTTCAGTTGAATTCAAAGTTGATATGAAGAAAGCTGCTTTCATCGCTGCGTTTAGAAGACTTGAAAGAGCAATGAGATACCGTGGTCTATTCCCAGGTTAGAATTTATTTTTTTCTTATTATACTGATGCCTCTCCTTGTGCACGCGAAAATAAATCGCGTGCAGGAAGAGGGGCTTCGTTTCGAACGATTCCCCCTAAAAAAAGTTTGTGAGTATTTCGGAGTTAAAGACGCTTTAATTCCTTCAAAGTCATCTGAGAAAACTATCGATTGCATGGGCAAAGAATTCGAAATCGAAAAGCTCTGCCTCGATAAATATAAGCTCGTAAAAAACTACACTCGCGCTCGTTTTGACGTCACTGGTGAACTTGTTGACTGCCACTTCGCATCTGTAGTGATCATTGATATCACTTGTACGGAAGATCATCTTGCACTTTGCAAGGACCCTGATCTGAGTTGTAAAACAATCCAAAAGAACTTTGCTTATAACCATCAATTCGTACGTTCCGCTCTCCTTGAGAAAAAACCTGAAGGGTTGAAGTGCTATTTTGAATCAAGCGATAAAATTCAACTTTAAATTTTAATTACTTAGTAAACACTCAACTTGCTACCTTCTTGCACTACTCTTTGTGGAGGTTCTATGCATAAGCAAATGATGGTCGTCATTCCAGGTAACCAAAAAAATCACGTATGTGAAATTTTCGGTTATTCAACAAGAGGGATTCCTGGTCTCGAGGTTGTGGGACTTGGAGGGAAGGGGAAGTCAATCAAGGAGAAGTTTATCTATTTTAATAAGAGGTATAAAATCCCAATACCTCCTCGTCGCTTTGTTTTGTGTGTTGATGATCAACTCTTACTGACATCTAAGGAGGGTCTTTATCGCTGGCTAGAACTTCCATTTTTAATCATGTACTGGTCAATGGCCGGAGTTGTACCAATAGAAAACCTAAGCAACTGCTTATGTTCTGGAACACTGTCGGCAACAGGTCATGTTGAAACTCTTGAAACAGAAACTTTTATGACTGGGGAGGTAAGAGAACTTGTAGAAAATGGCTATAACGTTATTGCAAAATCTGGTGAGTCGAAATTATTCGAAAATATCATTCCCCTGGAGGAAATTATCCGTGCTCCTCTCTTGATTTAGTAAATTCAGTAGGATAGGTAATAAAATTCCATCTTGTGCGTAAGTTGTGCGTAAGTTATAATGACAAAATGGAATGCATAAAAAAACCTGTGATATTTGCAAATTGTGGCCTCTTTGGGATCTCAGATGATTATATTGAAAAGTATCAATCTCTTGATCAAAGATTTATTAGAAATAAGTCGTCGACTTTCTTCTTTGAAGCAACAGGGGATTCAATGGAACCGATCATTCACTCTGGGGATGTTCTTATTGTTGATCGCTCGCTCTCTTGGACACACGGGAATATTATCGTAGGCCATCTCGATGGACAGTTTATTTGTAAAAGACTTTTAAAGTCTCCTGATGGACTAATCCTCAGATCTGAAAACAAACTTCATAGAGACATCCTTATCACTGAAGAAATTGATTTTTTGATCTGGGGAGTAGTCTCTGGTTTAGGCAGAGATCTTCGAAATTTTTAAAATGAGAAGAGGTGATGATAATGACTGCTGAAAAGATTTATGCACTTGTTGATTGCAATTCTTTCTTTTGTAGTTGTGAGAGACTATTTCGTCCCGAGCTTGCCAATCGTCCTGTTGGAGTTCTTTCAAATAATGATGGTTGTTTTGTTTCAAGAACTCCCGAACTAAAAGAGCTTGGAGTGAAAATGGGGGAGCCTTACTTTAAAGTAAAGGCACTTTGTGAAAAGCATGGTGTTGCAGTCTTTTCTTCAAACTTCTCTCTTTATACAAATATCTCTGATCGCGTGATGACAGTTCTTTCAGAGTTTGCACCAGAGCTTGAAGTGTATTCTGTCGATGAGGCCTTCTTAAATTTAACAGGAATAAAAAAAGATCTCGTTGAGTATGCACATGAAATAAAAGAGAGGGTTTTAAAATATACTGGAATACCTGTGAGTATCGGTATTGGACCAACCAAGACACTTGCTAAGATAGCTAATAATATTGGAAAAAAATCGAAGAAGGCTAACGGTGTTGTTGTTTTGATGGATAGAAAGCTCCAAGAAGTTGCCTTGGAGAGAACTGAAATTGAGGACGTCTGGGGTATTGGAAGAAAGAACTCTGTGAAACTCAGATCACTTGGAATAAAGAATGCCTTAGAATTTAAAAATTATCGAAATGATTTTCAAATTCAAAAAATCTTTACAAAAATTGGAAGAATGACTCAGGAGGAGCTTAGGGGAATACCTTGCTTTGAGCTTAATACAGTTGTTGAAAAGAAAAAAGAAATTATGTGTTCTCGAAGTTTTGGAACTGTCGTCACTGACCTCAAGAACCTTCGAGAATCAATTGCTAATTATGCAACCAGTGCCTGCGAAAAAATGAGAAAACAGGGAAGTGCCTGTGCTGTTGTTGAAATTTTTTGTCACAGTGATCCCTTTCGGTATAGCGAGGAACAATACTACGCCAGAGATCATGTTAAGTTTCTAACACCAACAACAGATACGAGAAAAATTATTAAGTACGCATGGCAGGTTTTGGAAAATCTTTATCGACTTGATATTAATTATAAAAAGGCCGGGGTTCGGCTTACTTCACTAACTGATGATACAAATGTGCAGTATGCTCTCTTTGAAGAACGTGATGATGTGAAGAGTATCAATCTTATGAGAGTCATTGATCAAATCAATGCAAGAGAGGGAAGTGGAACGATTCGCTCGATGAGTTGCGGGGTTGATAGTAAATCTTGGAAGATGAGGCAAGATTTGATCTCTCCAAGATATGTAAGTGGTTGGAATTCCTTACCAAAAACAAAATAGTCTCTTTTGTGAAATATTTGTTTGACAGCTCAAACTAATTCTAATAAATTATATTCAAGACGGAAGAAAGACTAGTTAGTGAAGCTCTTGGGGTACTCAACATTAATCCCTTGTGACGAACATACTCAAGAGTTTCGAGCAGCCAACTACAGCTTATCTCTCGTCTCCATTCTAGTATGCCCAAACAAGAAAACTAAAGAGGAAGCGAAAGCTTCCTCTTTTTTTATTTTAGATTGAAAGTGTTTTAACTATTTCCATCATCTCTGGATCAACATCAAACTTCTTACCAAGACACTCTTTAAGATCTGTTGCAAAAATTTGACCTTTTCTTTGAACTGTTGCACTTGCCGGCTGGCCTGCAATGATAGCTTTAACAGCGTGGTAACCCATCTGACTAGCAATGAATCTATCATTAGCCGTTGGATTTCCTCCACGTTGAATATGACCAAGAATACAAACTTTAGAATCAATTCCGTGTTTAGTATTCAACTCTTCTTTAACTCTGTGGCTCATCCCTTCTACTTCACCTTCTGCTGCAATGATAATTGAAGAGTGCTTCCCTCTTTTGATCCCGCGTTTAATATCATCGGCGATAGCATCAACATTCACAGTCTCATCTTTAGTTGGGAAGATAATATTTTCAGCTCCCGAACAAAGACCAACGTAGAGTGCGATATCTGGTGATTTTCTCCCCATTACTTCAACGATGAAAGTTCTCTCATGAGAGTGAGCTGTGTCACGAATTTTATCCACGGCTTCAATCGCTGTTTGAACAGCTGTATCAAAACCGATCGTATAGTCAGTTCCCTCGATATCGTTATCAATTGTTCCAGGAATACCAACAACAGGAATTCCGTGTTCTTTGTGAAGTTCATAGGCTCCATTAAATGAACCATTCCCACCGATAACAACAAGAGCGTCTATCCCTTTCCTTTTCAAAATATGAGCGGCCTCTTTTCTAATATCTGCGTTCAAAAACTCTGGACAACGAGATGTCTGAAGGATTGTCCCTCCATGCTGAAGAATGTTACCAACACTTGATACATCCATCTTCTTAACATTTCCCTCAAGAAGACCTGCATAGCCACGTTGAATTCCGTAGGCATCCAGTCCTTCTGCGATAGCGGTTCTGACAACAGAACGAATCGCACAGTTCATCCCTGGGCTATCTCCACCACTACACAAAACAGCAATTGATTTAATTTTCTTCTCAGTCATAACGGTTCCTATTCAAAAATATTAACGCCAACAAAAGTTTCTGGTTGATCAATGCCCATAATATAAAGCATTGTTGGAGACACGTCCTTAAGGGCATGCTCACCTGGAGTGACAGTAAAAGTCGCTCCTTTTAATTTCTCATTTATCACACAAAATGGAACAGGCGCTCCCGTGTGAGATGTATGAGGACTTCCATCCGGATATACCATTTCATCACTATTACCATGATCTGCAGTGATTGCGACAGTTATTCCAAGCTTTGTACACTTATCGACAAGTTTTTTCACACATTGATCAAGTGCTTCAACTGCCTTAACTGCTGCTTCATATTTTCCTGTATGTCCAACCATATCGGAGTTCGCAAAATTAACGAGAGTAAAATCAACTCCACTGTCGAGTTCAGAAAGTAGTCTTTCTGTTACAAGAGGGGCGCTCATCTCTGGTTTTTGGTCATATGTACTTACTTCCTTAGGAGAGGGAATTAAAATGTGCTCTTCATTACTAAACGGTTTTTTCTCGCCACCATTAAAGAAGAAAGTTACGTGTGCGTATTTTTCTGTCTCTGCAATTTTAATTTGTTTCTTTCCAAGACTTGAAAGATACTCACTCATTCCACCTGGAACTTTTTCCTTATCAAATAGGATTGGTAAAGTTACTTCGTCTGGGACATAGGGAGTCATACAGAGGTAGTAGGGAGGAATAAATGGTCTTTCAAATTCTTTAAAGCCTGGCTCATTGAAAGCTAGCGCTAATTGAATCGCACGGTCGGGTCTAAAATTGATAAAGAAGATACAGTCACCTTCTTGTATTGCTGCATTCTTATAGAAAAGGTTTGGTTCAATGAACTCATCAAATCTTCCTGCTTCATATTCAGACTTGAGATAAGATAAGGGACTAACTTCTTTGATTTGTCCATGGCCTAGCATCATATCATAAGCGTGCTTAATTTTTTCCCAACGACGGTCACGATCCATTCCAATTGAACGACCTTGCATGGAGGCAAACGTGAAACCATGAACATCTCGCTCAAGCTCCTCAATATATTTTGCTCCAACATCTTGAGCTGTATCACGTCCATCCATCATGGCGTGGAAGAAAATTTCAAGATCTTGATGGGAGCTTAGCGAATTTAAAAGAATTTTAAGGTGATTAATATGTGAGTGAACCCCACCATCAGAAAGAAGACCCATAAGGTGAATTCTCTTCGTATTCTTTTTTGCCGCTTCGATTAGTTCAAGCAGCTTCGGCATTGTTGTAAGAGTATCATTTTCAATAGCCTCGTTAATGCGAACAAGATCTTGTCTTACTGGACGTCCAGCCCCAAGGTTCATATGCCCAACTTCAGAGTTACCTGCAACACCTTTTGGAAGCCCAACAGGTTCACCACCAGCTGTAATCGTCGTGAACGGGTAGTTAGCGAAGTAGTAGTCGAGATTTGGAGTGTTGGCATCGCGAACAGCATTTTTCTGTTCATTCTTACTAACACCATAGCCATCAAGAATGATGAGAAGTGATTTATCGCTGATATTTTTAATTGAACTCATTTCGATATTCCTTTCCTACTAGATAAGCGTGATTTGTGTATATTTTATGGGACTGTCAAAACTTTGTACACTAATCTAGCTTATTTTGATCAAAAGATGCCTAAAACTTGGCACAGGACTTGTATATAACATAACCAAAGAATTAAAAATGTCTATATTTTGAATAAGACAAGGGGATATGTATGAAAACAAAAAAGACAATTCATTTATTAATGACTGCGCTTCTCGCATTAACATTGGCATCATGTGGGAGTGATAATAAATCTAGTGGAGATGGTGGTGCCGGTACTAACTACGGCGCTTCGAATGTTGGTACAGGAACGAGTGGAAACGCTGGTAATCCAGTTTCTGCAGAGTCTTTTAGAGATGCCGTTGCAAATGCACTTTTTTCACAGGTGTCTGCATCGAATATATACTACTTTCAAAAAGAAACAGGGTCATATAGTGATAGTTGTTGGAATGGAACATATAAAGGGAACTTCAATGAGAAGTATGGCGCAAGAGCATTAAACTCAGATGGCTCAATTGCAAGAAACTTTACAATGAATAGATATGGTTGTTCTGTGCCAATGAGCTTTGATGAGGATCCAATCCCTGGAAGTAACTTAACTGAAATGAAAAATAATTTAGTGAATATGATTAACAATGCAATCAACACTCACGATGTGTACAACAATAGAACACTTGCGAAAGTTGTTGGAAATACGAGATATCCTTATTTCCCATCATCAGTAACATGTCAAGTTTACGATACTGGATGTTCACAGTACCAAAGTGTTGGGACAAAAGTATGGGAAGTTCTTGTAAATGGAGAGTGGCTAAGAATTGACTTAAATAGTTCACTAATTCAACAACCTGTTTATCGTTTCGATAATTAATAAAATATCTAAATACTTGATTGGAAAGCACGGACATAGGGCCGTGCTTTTTTTATTTTTGCAACTATCCATGCATGAAACCAAAAAATCCTATATAATAATATTATCTTAATATTTAAATGAAGGATTATTTATGGCTAAGTACAAAACAGATTTAAAAGATGTAAATTTTAATCTTTTTAACATGTGTGATATCGGAAAAGAAGCCGCCGAATTTGGTTACGGTGAAGCTGAATTAAAAGATATCCTACTTCAATTTGATAAATTTGTTGAAAATGAAATTTATCCAACTCGTACACCAGGTGATGAAGAAGGCGTAAAGATGGTAAATGGGAACGTTAAAGTTCCAGATTGCTTCGGTCCGCTTAATCAAAAGTTTTATGAAAATGGTTGGTACGCTCTAGGTTACCCTGAAGATATCGGTGGAATGCCAGCTCCACACGCACTTAAAATTGCATGTTATTCAATGGCAATTGGAGCAAACGTTTCATGGTCAATGTATTATGGACTAACTCAAGGTGCGATGAACGTAATTTTAAAAGTTGGTTCGCAAGAGCAGAAAGATTTATATGTGCCAAAAATGATGGAAGGAACTTGGGGAGGGACAATGTGTCTTACTGAACCAGGTGCTGGGTCTGATGTTGGTGCAGCGAAGACAACTGCAAAGCCGCTTGGCAATGGAAAGTACGCAATCAATGGTGTGAAGATTTTTATCTCTTCAGGAGAAAGTGATCTTTACAGTAATAATATCCACCTTGTTTTAGCAAAGACTCCGGGAGCTGCTGAGGGGACGAAAGGACTTTCACTTTTCATCGTTCCTCGATTTGATGTTGAGACTGGAAAATCAAATAACGTAAGATGTACAAAACTTGAAGATAAAATGGGACTTCATGGTCAAGCGACATGTGAATTAACATTTGGTCAAGATGGAGAGTGTGTTGGAGAGCTAATCGGTAATGAGTTTGATGGTATGGCCAACATGTTTATCATGATGAATGAAGCAAGACTTCTTTGTGGACTTCAAGGTGAGTCACAAGCAAACCTTGCATATATGCTAACTGAGCAATACGCAAAAGAAAGAAGTCAGTTTGGGGCTGAGATTATTAATTTCCCAGACGTAAAAAGAATGCTTCTAAAAATGAGATCAACTGCAAGAGGTTTAAGAGCACTTTGTCTTTATACAGGAAATCTTTTTGATAGAGCTGAAAAAGGTGATAAAGCTGCTGAAGCAGAGATCGCACTATTTATTCCAATTTGTAAGTCATACTGTTCGGATGAAGGCTTCAATGTTTCTGTTGATGCTATTCAAACTCACGGTGGATATGGATTCTGTACTGAGTATGGTGTTGAACAGTTTGCTAGGGATACTAAGATTGCTTCAATCTATGAAGGAACAAATGGTATTCAGGCAATCGACTTTGTAATAAGAAAAATATTAAAAGATAAGGCGCAAACATTCTTCGCAGTTGGTAAGAAAATACAAAAAGCAATGGCTGCTGATGAAGCAAAAGTATGGTCTCACGAAGTTGCGATGATTGGTAAATCAATGGAAATGAGTGAGAAAATTCTTGAGAAGATGACAAAAATGGCAATGAGTAAAAATGAAAGTGGAATTCTTGCTCATGCTACAGATTTCTTAAATTACTGTGGGAACTTAGTTCTCTCTTGGTTGTTACTAGAGCATGCAATCGTTGCAAGCAAAGAACTTCAATCAGCTTCAGGTGAGGAAGATAAGAAATTCTATCAATCAAAAATTGATGATTTCAAAGTTTTCTGCCAGTACCAGTTAACAAGAAATATTGGTCTTGCTAACAGTATCTTGAACTTTGATGAAGATTTAACAAAAATAACAGTTTAATAAAAAAGAGAGAGTGTTTTCCATGGATATGGATAAGTTTAATAGTGCGGTAGAAGCATTTAATGCTACTACCCACGGTAGTACGGATTACTACCAAGATGATGTTTTCATCATGCTTGAAGAAGAGAAATATGCTCCTCTTAGTTACTTGAAAAAGAAAGTTGAAAATTTTCAAGCAGATTTTTTAATTGAAACTGGATTTATCTACGACTCATTTGAATTAGTGGGACAAGATAATTTTCAGGATTGGTACGAAAAACAATTTTCGAGAAAACTTAAGAGAAGCCAAGCAAAGAAAATTTTATTTCTACATCTACCTGACAATAAGAAAATTTTTGATGCTATTGAAACAGTTAACAAGTGCTACGAGACACTAAGAGATCAGAGAATTCTTTTTAATGGAAAGAAGCTACCTGTTCAGTTAGGTGAGTGGTACGCGAAGTGTATCTTTGGATTAATGCAAGAAAAGTCTACTTCCCAAAGAGGTTTTGATTTCACTTTAGGAGATAAGAGAGTCGAAGTTAAAGTTCAGTGGGGTGATGCAACTTCTCCAAAGGGTGTGAAGCTTAGAAAATCTCTGGTTGATTTGAGTGATTATGTCATTATCATTTATATGGCCAAAAATTTTATGATTAGGGAAGTTTGCTTCTTAGATTCATCTTATGTCTCAAGAAAGTTTGCAAGCAAAGGGCATACGGTATTTTTAAAAGATAGTGAGATTAATTCTTATTTCTTTTCAAGATCAGCGAAGCATAAGGATAAAGTCGTCAACTCAAACGCGTTGATGAAATATTCGCTACCAAATTTTGCAATGAAATTAACAGAAAATTTTGAGAAATAAGAAAGGCCTCGAAAGAGGCCTTTTTTGTTAGTCTAGCTTATATTCAAGAAGACGACAGTCGAGATCACCATTAAAAAATGGAAGTTTTTTTGTCGCTTTGAGGCGAATGTTCTTTCTAAGATCTCCGTGGAGAGTGAAGATATACGCTGTTGAACCTTGGTATTTGTTTTTTAATACCTCTCCAATATCGTGGTAAAACTCATTAATTTCACTACTTGGATTGATTCTTTCTCCGTATGGAGGATTAAATATAATTGTCGCTGGACCAGGAAGTGGATTGTCCATTTGTAGAAAATCTTCATTAAAGAAAGTTACAAAGTCTGCTCGACCAAATACTTTTCTTAAGTGTTCAATCGTAAACTTAATATTCTCAGTATCGATATCGTTAGCAAAGAAAGTTCCGGGCTCAAAATTCTTAATCTCTCTCATTGCATCATCAACAAGTCTTTCACTAAATGTATTAAACCAAGACTTAAGATCAGAATTTAGAAACCAATCTTGTTTCATGAAGGAAAGTCTAACTCTATTTCTAAGAGTAATAAAGGCCGGTGTAATTCCAGCTTTTAGAAGAATTGCTTCGATTAGTAGAGTACCTGATCCTACCATTGGATCAAAGTAGATACCTTTCTTTGGATTCCATGAACTAGAGCTAACAAGTGCCGCCGCTAAGTTCTCTCTAAGAGGTGCTCTGTGGGTTGAGTCTCTATATCCTCTCTTATCAAGAGAGATTCCTGTTAGATCAACATATACTTTTGCAAGAAAGTCTTTTTTAGTCGCTTCAATTCTTTGAAGAAATGATACGTCTGCATTATTTGTATCAACATCAGACCTTTTTCCAAATTGCTCTCTTTGATTGTCAACAAGTGAATCTTTTAAAAGCTGAGAAAGGAAAATTGAGTTTCTAAAAACGCGATTAGCTTCACGATCAAGAAGTGTCGAGATTTTAAATGTGTGTTGTGGCTTGATGTAATCATCCCACTTAATTTTCTTAGAGTTTGGATAAATATCTTTCTCATTGCGAACATAGAAGTAGTGAACTTCTTTGTAAACACGACTCGCAATTCTCGTTTGAACAGTAAAGCTGATTGCTTTCTTGTTCTCAGCTTTAAAAGAAACACCTCCGCGAGAGATTTTTCCAAATAGCTTGTGAGATTTGAGTTCTGTTAATAATAATTCTTCAGCACCAGTTGGGCATGAAGCAAAAAAGAAGCTTTCATTAGTCATTAGTTTCTACCGTTTGTTTAAATATTTCTGCACGATATAGAAGTTGTTTATAGCTATCGGCCATCAGTGGATTAAGGGTTCCTTCTTTGAATCTTTTAATCCTCCATAGAGCTATAGAGAAAAGTCCTAGTATAACAGCATCGTTTAAAAATTCTTTTTCGATTAAAGGCAAAGGCCTTACCGATTCGTATCCTCGAAGATATGACTCCATTAATGGTAAACTAATTCTTCCTTTTTCAAGGCAGCTTCCTGAAATTGAAATCCCTAGGTCGAGAATAAATTCACCAACTCCACTTTGTTCAAAATCAAGAACGGCCACAATATGGTCATTGTGGAAGAGAGTGTTGTCATAATAAAGGTCACCGTGAATGATGCCCTTATCGAAGTTTGTTGTTAGATATTTTTGAAGTCTATCTTGTAATAAACCATCAAGTAATTCTTTGAAGTCATCTGGGCAAGTTGATTGCTTGGAGTACTCTGCAATTATAGAAGCCGGGTAGCTTAGTTCTTCACTCGGGCGCAGACCTTCTGTGTTGGCCTTGGTGATATGAAGCTTTGCAAGGGCCATTCCTATTTCAAAACAAGTTGAGTCTCCCGGTCCAGGTGGAATTCCATCAACGAATGGAAAAAGTACCCCATAGTATGAGCCCTTTTCATAAACTAATTCACCCGAAAGTGTTTTGATTGGAATTATTGAATAAGGATAATCACTCTTTCGAAGCTCTTCTAAAATGCGCATTTCATCGAGAACTTGTTCTTTATTTTTATCATTCGAAACTTTTAGCAAATACTTGTTATTTGCTGTGATAATTTCGTAATTAGAATTAGAAATTCCAAGGGATAAGGCCCTGAAAGATTCAATCGAATCTGTCACATATAGTTCAAAGATTTCAGCTATTTCTGAAATAGTTAGTTTTGTATAATCACCCATAGCGCAGATGTATATTTTACGTCTAATTGTGTCAAGACGAGAGGGTTAAACTTATATGGTTTGTGCCGCGTTATTTGTCTGAAAATACAACGTTTCTTGGCACAATGAGGTCTTTGATGTTATAGTTTTCGAGATTTAATCAATAATAATTTATAAAGAGAGGAACTTATGAGTTTTACTGACTACAAAGTAAAAGACATTTCCCTAGCAGACTGGGGAAGAAAAGAAATTAAAATCGCTGAATCTGAGATGCCAGGACTTATGGCCCTTAGAGCAGAGTTTGGTGCTTCTAAGCCTCTTAAAGGTGCAAGAATCGCTGGTTGTCTTCACATGACAATTCAAACAGCGGTACTTATTGAAACTCTAATTGAACTTGGAGCGGAAGTAAGATGGTCATCATGTAATATTTATTCAACTCAAGATCAAGCAGCAGCAGCAATCGCAGCAGCTGGTATTCCTGTATTTGCATGGAAAGGTATGAACGAAGAAGAATTTGACTGGTGTATCGAGCAAACTCTTAAGTGGGCCGATGGTTCACAACTTAATATGATTCTTGATGATGGTGGGGACCTAACTAATATGGTTCACGACAAGTATCCAGAACTAATCGCTGGGATCAAGGGTCTTTCAGAAGAAACTACTACTGGTGTTCACAGACTATATGAGAGAGTTCAAAAAGGTACTCTTAAAATGCCAGCAATCAATATTAATGACTCTGTTACAAAATCAAAATTTGATAACCTTTACGGGTGTAGAGAGTCTCTAGTTGATGGTATTAAGAGAGCTACTGACGTTATGATCGCTGGTAAGGCATGTGTTGTTGTTGGTTACGGAGATGTTGGAAAAGGTTCAGCAGCTTCACTTAAAGGTCTTGGTGGACGTGTAATCGTTACAGAAATCGATCCAATCTGCGCACTACAAGCTGCAATGGAAGGTTATGAAGTAATGAAGATGGATAAAGCTGCTACAATCGGTGATATCTTCGTTACAACTACTGGATGTGTTGACGTTATCAATGCTAAGCACTTAGATAGCATGAGAGATGGAGCGATCGTTTGTAACATCGGTCACTTTGATTCTGAAATCAATATTAAGCACCTACACCAAAACTACACAGAAGATAATATTAAGCCACAAGTTGATATGTATACTTCTAAAGAAGGCAAGAGAATTATCCTTCTTGCTCAAGGAAGACTTGTTAACCTTGGATGTGCAACAGGACACCCATCGTTTGTTATGTCTAACTCATTTTGTAACCAAGTTCTTGCTCAGCTTGAACTTTGGGAAAACTCTGCAAAATATGAGAACAAAGTTTATATGCTTCCAAAGCATCTAGACGAAAAAGTTGCAAGAGCTCACCTTGCAAAAATTGGAATTGAACTTGATACTCTAACTTCTCAACAAGCTGAGTACCTAAACATTCCAGTTGAAGGTCCATACAAGCCAGATCATTACAGATATTAATAAATAAAACAGAAGTGGGTGGAAAAGAGATTTTCCACCTATCTTTTTTATGGATGTCTTATGAAAATTTTTATCGCAACTGATCACGGTGCTCTTGAGCAAAAAAATGAACTTGCAAAATATCTAATTGCAAGTGGTCACGAAATCATTGATCTTGGAACACATACTCCAGACAGCTGTCACTATCCAGAATATGCGACCTCTTTAGCAAGAGAAGTTATCAAGCATCAAAGCTTTGGTATTCTTCTCTGTGGTTCAGGTATTGGTGTCAGTGTTGTGGCCAATAAGTATAAAGGTATCACAGCTGCGCTTTGCCGATCTGTTGATGATGCAAGACTTTCTCGTGAGCATAATAATGCCAATGTTATTTGCTTTGGTGGAAGAGTTTCTACTGTTGAAGATATGAAAGTGATGGCCGATACTTTTTTAAGTACAAAGTTTGAAGGCGGAAGACATGAAACGCGAACGCAAATGTTTGCAAATCTTGGAACGGAATTAGTATGAAATTAGATTTAAAATGGACAGAGAAAATTGGTTTTCCAATTATTTTTTCTATTATTATTGGATCAGTAATTATTGCGAGAACTGACTTAACCTACTATCAAGCGGTCCTTACTCGTGAAGATGGATTCCTCGAGTGGTTAACTGTTGTTGCTCTTTTTATGGGTGCCCTGACTTGTTTTTATCGAGCGAAGATTCTTGTTACTTTTAGACCATCTACCTTTATTTTGGGACTAGTGGTGATGGGTTTTATTTTTCTATTTGGAGTAGGAGAAGAAATTAGCTGGGGACAAAGAATTTTTGGCTGGGGATCACCTCAGTTTTTCCAACAGTTTAATACTCAGGGTGAGACAAATATTCACAACCTCGCTTTTGGTGGGACTAAACTTAATAAGCTAGTGTTTGGTTTAATCCTAGGGATCTGTATTGCATTTTACTTTTTGGTGCTTCCTTTTCTTTATAAGAAGTTTCCAAAGGTTAGAAGCCTAGTTGATAGATTTGCACTTCCTATTCCAAAAGGCTTTCATATTGTAGCTTATTTAATTTTAGCTGGTTTGGCGGAATTAATTCCAGGACATAAGAAGGGCGAGATTTTAGAGTTTGGTGGTTGTTGGATTTTTTATATGATGACCCTCGAGCCATTTAATAGAGAACGTTTTTCAAGAAAGTCATTTAAGAGATAAAAAAAGCACCTTGAAGGTGCTTTTTTTATATTAACTTTCCAAAGATTCTTAAAACTCTAAGTTTTAAGACGGCGAATACTGCTTCAGTAATAATACCTCCACCCATTTTTGACTGACCGTCACGTCTTTCATAAAAAATGATCGGAACTTCTTTTACATTTAGTCCCATTGCCCAAATTTTATAATTAAGCTCTAGTTGAAAGATATATCCGTTAGAAATAATGCGATCAAGATTAAGGCTTGTTAACGCCTTTCTTGTAAAGCATTTGAATCCACCAGTCGTATCGTGGACGGGAATGTTCGTAATAAAACGAGTATAAATAGATGCTAGGTAAGAGAGTAGTAGTCGTCTAAATGGCCAGTTGATGATTCTAATTCCGTCGATATAGCGAGAACCAATTACAAGATCATTTGTTTGTGCTGCTTCTAGAAGATCTGGAATTTGATTTGGGTCGTGGGAAAAGTCACAGTCCATTTCAAATACAAAGTCATAACCTTTTTCAATCGCCCATCTAAAACCAGTGATGTAAGCAGTTCCAAGCCCAAGCTTTCCTTTTCTTTCAATCATATTAAGGTTGCTATAAGTCGCTTGAAGCTTTTTAACAACTTCTGCTGTTCCATCTGGTGAGCCATCTTCAATAATAAGAAGTGAGATCTCAGGATAAAGACCAAAAACAGTTGTGATCATTCTCTCAATATTATCAATTTCATTATAAGTTGGAATAATGATGAGTGTTTTATTATATGGTAACAAGATATTCTCCTATCTCATACATGACGGACATTTACGCTTAATGTTCTGGCGGTACTGATTGGTCATGTGGTGAAAATAATTAATAGCTTTTTTTCCCATATCACTCTCAATTAGCCAAGAAAATTTACTCACAAGTGGGTTGAGTTGCATGAGATAAGTGACAACTTCCTTGCCTGAAATAAACGTCCCATCTTCCTTAATCAGGTGAATTTCTTCATAACACTTATCTTTGTTTAGGAGCGGGAAAACTTCGTATATCGATTCATCCTGAATAGGAACCATCGTGATACTATCAGTTTTATTGATCTTCAGTAGTGAGTCTTTAAATCTGACGCAGAGTGAGCACTCTTGGTCAAATAGTAGAATTGGTAACTTTGGTTTATCTTCCATGACAACCCCTTTTGTTTAAAGTTATTCAGCGATATCGAGCCTCTTCCTCGCACTTACTTGGTAGCGGCGTGAGATGATATCAAATATTCCTGTACTCTTGTCTCTCGTTATTTCTGCGGAGCGAGATGCTGTCTCTGCAAATTTGATAACACCAGAGTTTGTTCCATTATTAGTACCTTTCTTTCTTTTCATTTTATTTAACATACTTGCATAATCGTCGTTCTTCTTTGAGCTCTTAGATGAACCAGAAATTCCATCTCCTCCAGTAAACTTCATTGAAGGAGTTGTGCTTCTTGCATTGTATTTATAAGGCTTATAGGCCGCATATCTTCTACTTGCACTTGCTTTAAACTTCTCTTCGTTCTTCTTTGATTCTGGAGTAGCTTTTTGTGAAAGAATCGCTGCTCCTAGTTCTTTTGATAGGCCAAGGGCCTCAAACTCTGCAAGGGTATTTTTTTGGTCATCGTTGAGAGGAGATTTTTCAAGATCAATCTTATCTGCATTGTCTTTTAGAATCCCTTTTGCCATCGCAAATAATTTTCCTGAGTCTGTATTTACTTCGTATACGGTTTGGCCTGGCTTCATTGAGCCCTTAGCCATTTTTAGAAAAGGTGAGAGTGCCATGGCAGCGGGCTGTGGAATATGAATACCATCAAGATTACCTTTAATCGTCTTATCAAGACATGTATTCGTTTTTGCACAGGCACATGTTGCATCTGTTTTTAGCTGTTCAGTTAAACAAGAAACTTGGTAAGTCGTATCACCTGCAACACGTTGTCTGATCTCTGGCATACAGTAAGTAACATCATTCATTGTTTCAGGTTGAGAACAGTAACAATCACGTTCAGAAATAGGGTTACAAGCACCTGCTCCTTTAAGTTTTGAAGCTAGTTGCTCAACTGTTCTTTGAGCTTTTTCATGCTCTTTCTTTTCCCAGTCGTAGTAACGCCATAGAAGAGTAGAAGCTCCAAGTTTTAACCAGTTTTGCCAAGCGGTTGGACTAGCTGGACCCATCAGCATTGCTGTATAACAAGCTGTTGTTGCTCCCCAACCGATAACCTGAGTCTTTACAGATTTTGCACGACCCTCATGACTCCTTGCTTGCTTATATAGCATATCCGCTTGGGTTTCCTGGGACTTCGAAGGTGTTTGCTCAATGAATTCTTGCTCAGTCTTTTGTTGAAATAAAGCTATTGTTTCTGTTCCCATTGGAATGTAGCGACAGTAGTCTTCCATCTCATCTTTTTCTTGGCCGTTTTTTTTCTTGTCACCATCTAAGGCGTCTTCTGCGGTACTGGCGTCATCTTTTGCTGCTTTAGAAGCCTCATCTGTAAGACCTTCCTTTTCAGCTAGTTCCTGAGTGTTATCTCTTTTATTAATTAGATCCTTAGTTTTCTTACCTGAGTCCGAGCACATCGAGTCATCTACGTTACAAAGGTTAGAGACCCCACCTTCATTTTTTTTAAGAGTCGATCCAACTCCAGACATCCCAATAATCATCGTATAGGCCTGGGCAACACCTTTCATCATAGTAGGTGACATACCCATGAATTTTCCACCTGAGGTAGCATCAGCGCCACTCACGATAGTGAGACATTCATCCTTATTATAACCCTTAGCCTCACACTCTTCGTTAAGATTGTCTTGGTAGTTTCTTTGCAAATATCCTTGGTGTTGATAATTCTCCATTGTCTGCTTTTGCTGATCAGTGAGATTTCCAGTGCGAATATCGCGAGCTGTAGGAGCTGTCTCTTGTGCAAGCAATGAGCAAGTAATAAAGAATGTGAGAAATAATTTGTGCATAAAAATAACCTGTCATTAGTGTTTTCAACATTTTAACACGTTCTTGCATTGATCTGCGTTATAAGCAAAATCTACCTTGATATATTTACGTATTTTCAGTGCCTTATGCTCTCTTTGGGACTGTGATATTAAGATTTTGGCTGTCACAAATAATTGACATTAGTCAGTCAAATATTGCTTTTAGCGCCTGAGCTTGATAAAGTTAGGCCATGAATACTGATAAAAAAAATAAAGAAGCTGAATTATCGCACTCGATGGTGCACTACCTTTTGACTATCCATAAATTGAAAGAAGACAGGGGATATGCTCGTGTGACTGATATTGCTCGCGATCTTGGACTGACTAAAGGAAGTGTTTCAACAGCACTAAATAATTTAAAAAAGAAGAACTTAGTAAAGGAAGAAGAGGATACAAAATTCTTACTTCTTACTAGTGAAGGTCATGATGAAGTTCACAGAATTTTATCATCAAGGACTTTACTATATTATTTCCTGAGAGATTTTGTCGGAGTTAGTGAAGAACTGGCCGAGAGGGATTCATGTCAGATGGAACATTTAATGAGTCCAGAGACGAGTGAAAAGTTCTTTGAGTTTATGAAAACTTTGGCCTGTTCTTGTGAGGATCTACAAAAGTCGGGTAAACTTCCTAAAGGTTTTAATTTTAAAACAACTCTTGATTTGTGTGATTTCACGACAGCGGAAGAGTTTATGGAAGGACAAAAGGGTGACTCGTACTTATCAGACGACCACAAAGATTCTTAAACTAATATCTATTTTTATGATGTCCATAAATCTATGGGCATCTACTTATTGCTTCGAAAGATCTGAATCCTTATTCAAAGTCAAAACAGAATTAAAAAAAATCATGCTTAGTGATGAAGATGTCATTATTGATACTAAATCTAATTGTATTGAAACAGCGGTCAGGCCTTACAGAGAAGGACTTATTAGTAAGTTCTTGCGCTTAAATTATAATACTAAGCCTGAACTCTCAAGGAAGTCGCAGATTTCTGGACAACTTTGTCGCTTTCATTTGAAAAAAACTGAAATGACAGAAAAGAAACTCGATAAGCTTGATATTGGAAAAAATAATAGAGCTTCGACAACGACAACAAATGAGAAAGTTCTTTCTTCGCGTGAGATACTTGTCTCAGAAGGGCGTGTTGGTCTTCTAACGATTGATGATGAGAATATCTATGTGAAGTGTGAAAAGTACTCGTCAAACTATGGTGTCGATTTTTCGCTTACAAGTGAATTTGCTCAGAGCTTAACAACATCAATAACAGTAGTAAAAGGTGAGTGGGTTAATATATCAACAATAAGAAATGACCTTTCTCAAAAATCTAATACTAAATCGCTTTCTCACGGAATTGAGTACAAGAAGCAAATAGGAGAGAAAACGATAAATTATTTCGTTTCAATACAATAATGATTTTCAGTACAATTAAAAATATTCATCAAGAATTTGTGAATATAGACAAGAAAGATAGAAGAAATATTTTAGCAGTCGCTTTTAATTTATTTCTCGTTCTTTTTTCTTATCCAATGATTCGTTCAGCATCAACAGCTATTTTCTTGGAGAAGTTTGGTGCGAAGAATACACCTCTCGTTTGGATTCTTTCAGTTATTGCCTTGTCTTTGTCCGTAACTTTGTTTAACCGTTTTCAAAAAAAGAAAGATGTTTTCTTCTTATATAATTTTGTAGTTTTTGTAACTGTAATCTTCTTTTTAATTTGTAATGGACTTTATTATTTAGATTTCAGTTACTCATCTTATTTTTATTATGTCTGGAAAGAAGTTTATATTATCTTGCTTGTTCACTTATCTCTTGGATATCTAAATGCAAGTGTTGAGTATAAAGTTGCAAAATTAACTTATGGACCGCTTGGAGCACTGGGGAGTCTTGGAGGAGTTCTAGGTGGTATTGCAACTAACAAGTTTATTCCATGGATGAATGCAATTAATGGCGGACATGGAGTATTCTTTGTCGGGCTTTTGGGAGTTACTGTCGTTGCGTTGACTCACTTTGTTTTTAGATCAACAGGAGAATCTGTTCATTTGAAACAAGATCAGAAAAAAGAATTATCTCCATTAAGATCTGTCAGAGATGTAAAATCTTACGTTTTTTTAGTGGCATCGATTGTCGCCATATCACAATTTGTAATCAATTTAGCGAACTATAAATTTAATCTTGGTATTGAAGGAAGTGTAAATGGCCTTGAGGAAAAGGCGACTTTCTTAGGCAACGTGTACTCAAATATCAACTTAATTAGTTTTCTATTTCAAATATTTCTCATACCAATAATATTGAAGTTCATTAAAGTTAAGTGGGTTCACTTCTTTATTCCATTCATCTATATCCTTATTTTCTTTACTACTTTAGGACCAGTGGGTGGGTTTATTCCAGTGACAATACTATTTGTTACTTACAAGGGATTAGACTATTCACTTTTTTCAACTGCAAAGGAAATGTTATACTTCCCACTGTTGGATGTGCAGAAATATGGAGCCAAGTACATTGTTGATATGATCGTCTATAGAGCTTCTAAGATGGTGATTTCGGCGGTACTACTCATTTATAACACGGCATTTTTTGTTGACTGTACTCTAGGAATTTGCTTAATTGTTTGGATAATATTAACGGCTTTTTTATTTACAAAGAAGCACGATAGATAACATTGGAGATATTATGTCTAATCCATTTTTTTCAGAATATAAAACACCATTTGGAGCAGTACCTTTTGATGAAATTAAAAATGAGCACTACTTGCCGGCCCTTGCTAAAGCAATCGAAGAGTTAAATTCAGAGATCGAAGCAATTAAAACAAACTCAGAAGCTCCAACTTTCGAAAACACAATTGAAAAGTATGCTACTTCTGGAGAGATGCTTAATAAAGTTTCAGGAGTATTTTTTAATCTTCATTCAGCACATACTAATGATGAAATGACTGAGATTGCAAAAGAGTTTGCACCGAAGCTTACTGCTGCAACTAATAATATCAGATTAGATGCAAAACTTTTTGAAAGAATCAAAGCAGTATATGAAACAAAAGAATCACTCGCATTAACAGCTGAGCAAATGACACTTCTTGAAAAATCTTATAAGGATTTTGCTAGAAATGGAGCATTACTTGCTGATGCTCAAAAAGATGAAGTTCGAAAAATTGATGAAGAGTTATCAACTCTAGGTTTAAAGTTTTCTGACAACGTTTTAAAAGAAACCAATGAATATAAACTAGTTATTGAAAATGAAGCTGATCTTAAAGGTCTTCCAGAAAGTATTGTTGAAGCTGCTGCGATAACAGCTACTGAAAAGGGACATGAAGGAAAGTGGGTGTTTACTCTTGATTACACAAGTTATGGTCCATTTGTAACATACTGTGAAAATAGAGCGCTTAGAGAAGAAATCGCTCGTGCCGCTTCTAAGAAAGCATGTAAAGGTGATGAGAGAGATAATCAAGAGATTATTAAAAGAATCGCGGTTTTAAGACATAAGAGAGCAAATATTCTAGGATATGCTACACATGCTGATTTCGTCCTTGAAGAAAGAATGGCCCTAAAAGCATCAAATGTTTTTGGATTACTTAATGATCTTAAAGATAAGGCTATGCCAGCTGCAAAAGAGCATATCGATGAGATCAAAGACTTTGCTAATAAGCTTGATGGTATTACTACTCTTATGCCATGGGACTACTCTTACTATTTTGAAAAACTAAAGAAAGAAAAGTATTCAATTGATGATGAAATGCTTCGTCCATATTTTAAACTCGAAAATGTTATTGATGGTATTTTCCAAGTTGCTAAAAAACTATTCGGCCTAAACTTTACAATAAGAAATGATATTCCTAAGTATCATGAAGATGTTATCACATATGAAGTTACTGACGCTGCTGGAAACCACGTAGCTCTTTTTTATGGGGATTACTTCCCACGCGCAACTAAGAGAAGTGGTGCATGGATGACACTTTTTAGAGAGCAGCATATCGATGGAAATACTGATATTCGCCCACATGTGGCCAATGTTTGTAATTTTACAAAACCGACAAAAACTAAACCATCTCTATTAACTTTCAATGAAGTGACAACTCTTTTTCACGAGTTTGGACATGGTCTTCATGGAATGCTTTCAAAGTGTAAGTATGAAACACTCGCTGGTACAAATGTTTTCTGGGACTTTGTAGAGCTGCCTTCTCAAATCATGGAAAACTGGGCCTACGAAAAAGAATGTCTTGATTTATTTGCTAAGCACTATGAAACAGGTGAATTAATCCCTGCAGAGCTAGTTGAGAAAGTTAAAACAAGTGCTAATTTTGGCGAAGGTCAAGGAACTTTAAGACAACTTTCATTTGGACTTTTAGATATGTCATGGCATGCGGCTGATCCATCTTCAATTGATAGTGTTGAAGATCATGAAGAGAAAGCTACTCGTGATGTTAGACTTCTTCCAAAAATCGATGGTGGACTAAGCAGTACTGCATTCGGACATATTTTTGCTGGTGGATATTCAGCTGGTTATTACAGCTATAAATGGGCCGAAGTTCTAGATGCTGATGCATTTGAGTTTTTTAAAGAGAAAGGAATATTTAATACAGAGGTTGCTGATCTTTTTAGAGAAAATATCTTGGAGAAGGGTGGGTCTGAGCATCCTATGAAGCTCTATAAGCAATTCAGAGGGCATGAGCCAAAGGTTGATGCTTTACTTAGAAGAAGTGGTTTACTTTAAAAATAGATGGGCACCTAGAGTGCCCTTTTTTTATCAAATATTTCTTTAGCATGTCTCCATGTGTAGTTATTAAGACCTTCGTTGCAAAGATTTAAAAGGTGAGGAAATAACTGATCTGAGAAATCTTCTGAACTTTCTTTTGGTAAAGCTGAAGGGAGATTATCTATTGCAATGATACTGATATCTGATTCGAAAGCATTGATTATTGGATCATCCCAAGTTGTATGACTAGAGTAAATTGGTATGGGATTTAGTTCACTATTTGGATCACAGCTGACATCAGAAATAATTTTTAGTGTTGTATTTAACTTTATTATGTCTTGATCTAAAAATGGATTTATTTTATCTGTCATCAAGACAGTGTTAACAAAAATATCGTGTTCAAGGATTTCTTTAAACGGGCCACCTTTACTTGTTTCTTCTACATCCCATTTTGTTGATGATAGACCAAGGTCTTCGAGTAGTTGATTAGCACCAGTTCCACATCTTCCTAGAGCACCAATAATGAGAGATGTCGGTGGTTTTATACCGTCAAGCTTAGTCTTTAATAAACTTACCCATTCTGACTTATTCTGATAGTGTTTTAGCCTTGCTGGAGGTTCATTTTTGAGATGATGACAGTAATTTTCGACGGCAAGAGCTGCTCCTACATATCCGGCCCAGAATCCGAAAGCAGCAACACGACGACCATTTTCTTGGAGTAAAAACTCAAGATCGAATAGAATGCCTTCTCCTTTGTTATATCTCTCAAAAACATCTTTCGCACCATCTTGGCCCTTAAAAATATGAGCAAAATAAATGTGCTTATGAGTAAGATTGAATGTATCCTCTTTTAACTCTTTGAGACCTAAGATAAAAGCATCGAGTGGAGCGTTAGTTATCCAAGAATTTGAAGGTACAATTGTTGCACCAATTTTTTTATAATCATCTATTGGGAAAATTCGATCTATCGATTCTTCGACTATGACCTGGTGGCCAGCATTGATCAATTTTCCAGCATTTTGTGGAGTAAGAGGTGTACGTTTTTCATTCTCTTTTACTTCGTCTCTGAGCCATATTGTAGTCATATCATCCTTCTATTTTATCTTGTATCGATGTATCTCTTTGCGCCGCTTCACTATTTGAATTGTAAAGTGACTTCATATCTTTAAAAAGCAATCTTGGAAAAACACAAACTGCAAAAATAATTGCGATCGTTTTTAAAATTGTTACTGTGTCAATTTTATCCCCAATAATAGAGATGATTATTCCACTGGCAATGTTTGGAAAAACAAAGGAGAGGTCAAGAAGAGCAAAAACACGAGAAAGGTATTTGGAATCAACTTTTATTGATACATAGTTTAATTGACTTGTTATGCGCACAAATACTGCAATTCCCCATAAGAGAAAGATTATCAGTGAGCTGTAAAAACCCGGAATGTAGAGCCATAAAAGCATTAAAATTGGTTCGGTACAAAGTGACCAAACAATCATTTTTCCAGGTAGATATTTTTCATGAAATTTCTGGCTAACCCAGCCTCCAATTACGCCACCAAGACCAAAGAATGAAAAAGTTATTCCATAGGCCTGCTCGTCAAGTTTCAGAACATCTAGGAAGTAAGGCAGCATAAGGGGAATAAGAAAACCAATACAAAATCCTGCAACAATAGCATTTGATACAACAGCTACAAGGTCACGATTTTTTGAAATATAAGTGAAGCCTTCATATGATTCTCTTATAATTGACTTCCCACTCTCTTCTTTTTTAGGGGGAGTGTAGTGAATTGTACCAATAAGATAAATTCCAATAAAGTAAGTGAATAGATCAAAACTTAGAACTTCGTGGATCCCTTTAAATGTTGAATAAAGAGTTGCCCCCAAAAAAGGACCTAGCATGTGCAGAATTGCAAATGTTGATCCGAAAAGAGCATTTGCCTTTGGTATATCTTTTTGAGGAACTATATCATTGACGAGGGTTTGTCTTGTTGGATTATAGATCCCAGTAAATAGAGCAATTAGGCCATCAACCGCGATAATCCAATAAACATCTTTGATAAAAAATAAAGAAGCAACTAATGGAATTCTCCCATAATTTGTAAAAAGTAAGAGGTTCCTTCGATTGAACTTTTCGCCAAGAGCTCCTCCAAGAATATTACCTAATGTTAAGAAAAAGAGAAACACTGCACGTGCAGCACCTAAGTAGGACTTGTTATTACTACTAAGCTCAAAAACCACGAGCATTAAGGCTGTCTCTGTAATGAATGAGCCTAACTCTGAAGTTAAGCCCGCAAGATATAGCTTCTTAAAATTTGGATATTTTAAAACTTTTGGCAGGGCCACAATTACTACCCTAATTTATTTTTGAAAGTCTCTAATGCTTCTTCGTATTCACTAATTAGTCGTGAGATAACATCACTAACTTTTTCTTTCTTTGTAATAAACTCAATTGATGGGCCAGCCACCCAAACTGTTTTATAAGTTGCGGCAAATGCTGCTTTCTCAACAGCTTTCATTCCTTTGTAGTAAGTTAGCATCTTTGCATACTTTTTAAACTGTCTATTAGAGTTTAGGAAAGCTTCAATAAAATTTTGATTTACACCAATTTTTTGAACATAAGGTGTATTGATTACTGTACATGCACTTCCCGATATTTTATTAGTCATAACAATATCTTTAGCACCATATTTAACAACAGCATCTTTATATTCTTCAGATACAGGACTTTCATCAGTTGCGATGAATGGGCTGCCAATTGAAACACCTTCAGCACCAAGAGATAGAGAACTAAGGAGACCTGACCCTGTTCCAACACCTCCTGCAGAAATAACTGGAATTTTACAGTGTTTCTGTAGCATTGGAACTAGAATTGAAGTGGGAACTGGGCCAGCATGTCCGCCAGCACCTGAGTTAACGGCAATAATTGCATCGGCTCCAAGGGATTCAACTTTTTGTGCGTAAGTAACATCAACTACGTCACAGAATATTTTTGTACCTTGTGGGCGACACTTCTTTATGACTTCCTCAGGACTTCCAAGGGAAGTGATAATGAAGTCTGGCACATATTTTTCGCAAATTTCTATTTGTTTTGCGAGATAGATATTTGACTTGTTTACTATGAGATTGATTCCAAATGGACCTGGGCATTCTTTTTTTAACTCTTGTATTCCTTCTTCAAATAACTCAGGTGTTCTCCAGTTTGCAGCAGGAATACAGCCCATGATACCAGCTTTAGCAGCTTCAATAAGCATTTCTTTACTTGAGGCAAGGAACATTGGAGCCATTATTATTGGATATTTAATTTTGAATGTTTCAGTTAGCCATGTATTGATCATGGGATCTCCTTTTGGGAATAAAATATTTGATTTATTATACTTTTATTAGCAAGGATATCAAAGAGGGAAAGCGCTTGCACAAACTGAAATACTCACGTAACTTTAAAGCATGGCAATAAAAGAATTACTCCCTTTAGTGGATTTTGAAGAATTAAAAAGAAACTTAGAAACTGAACGAAAAACTGTTATTAAAGTGAACAATTTTTCAGAAGAAGATGGTTATGTTCGCTCTCTTGAAGATGCGGAAATAGTTCTGAACTTTCTGAAGGATTTGATTACACCAATTTGGAATGTTTTTGATGAGTATCCTTCATTGCTTAAGTTCTTCTCAACAGATTATACATCATTCAATTCGTTAATAACTCGAGAAAATATTCTTGATCTTACGTTCTTGGACGATTGCCTAATTCCAGAAAAAGAGATGTTTTTCTTCGGTCAAGATGGTGGAATTAATACAAAAGTTCTAGACATTCATAGAGCTGGATTCCATAGATGGATTAACGATAAGAAAATTTCACATGAGCAAACTACGGAACTTATTAAATCTGGAGATATTAGTGATTTAAAAGTATCTGACCTTAAGTGCCAGTGTTTTAACTGTACGGGTTCTTTTCGTGCAAAAGTTAGAGACATTATCTTTGATGAGAGTTTAAGAATCATCAACGATGGAGAAGAGGAAATAAGAAAAAATATTGATGTGGGTGTGGGATTTGTCTCAGATCTATTCAATAATATGCATAAGGAATTAGATAAGAATTTTTATAAAGCACGTTTCAAATTAAAGAGATCTTCTTTAAATCGTCTAGAAACACAAGCGAAGGAAATTTTAAAGAGTAAGTTTAATTATCCTTCCCCTCTTTGTGCTGAACATAGGAAGAATCTAACATTTATTTTTGATGAATATTTATATAAGAATGAATATAGCTCAGATCTAATTACTGAAGAAGAATACGATAAGTTTTTCAGATCTCTTGGTGTTAACTTTTGGAAAAATGAAAAATTTATTGAGAGAGAGTTTCAAAAGTTTGTTAAGTCGATTGTAATTTTAAAGAAAAAAGATGTGTCATCAAAAATTCTTCAAGAGTATTTAGGAGAATTTTGGGTTCATTCTGCGGCCAGACAAATCAAAAGAAAAATTGTCTATCATATGGGACCAACAAACTCAGGTAAGACATATCATGCAATTGAGAAGTTGGCTTCGGTTGAGAAGGGATGCTATCTGGCTCCTCTGAGACTTCTTGCTGCAGAACTTTATGATACATTGAACTCTAAGGGAGCAATAACAACACTGCTAACAGGTGAAGAAGTTATTGAAAGAGAGGGAGCTACTCACTATTCATCAACAATTGAGATGGCGAGGCTTACTGAATATTTTGATGTCTGTGTTATTGATGAAATTCAAATGATCACAGATTCATCAAGAGGGTGGGCGTGGACAAGGGCACTTGTAAACGTTTTTGCTGAAGAAGTGCATTTGTGTGGAGATGCATCCGCACTTGATTTAATTAAGGTTATCACTGAATTATGTGGTGATGAACTTATTATTAAAAATTATACAAGAATGACTGAACTCGAAGTTCAGAGAAGACCAATTGTTCTTGCTGACATGGAAAAGCATGATGCACTCATTGTTTTTTCAAGAAGAAATGCATTACGTTTTAAAAGAGACCTAGAAAGATTAGGGTTTAGAGTTTCAATTGTTTATGGACGACTCTCTCCTGAAGTAAGGCGAGAGCAGGCACGAAAATTTGATCAAGGTGAAACTGATATAATGGTTTCAACTGATGCAATTGCTATGGGAATGAATCTTCCAATACGAAGAGTTGTTTTTTCTACGCTAAATAAATATGTTGATTCTCAAGAGTTTCAAATTTCTAATTCAGAAATAAAACAAATTGCAGGTCGTGCCGGAAGATATCAACGCTTTCCTCGTGGTTTCGTAACTTGTCTCAACAAAGTAGATGATGGATTAGAAATAATCAATGAAGCTCTCGAAGGAACCCTTGGCCAATCCACTCAGTGTATGGTTGGACCCGATTTAGATATTTTTAATCAAGTCAATACTGCTTTAATTTCAAATAATTTACCAAAGTTAAAACTTTCTGAGTTTTTAAGACTTTTTAACACAATGACTTTTAAGCAACCATTCTTCTGTGTTGATATGAAGGAGATGATCGAGTTAGCTGAAGCCGTAGAGGAAGCAGATAAGAAAGAAATTTTAACTGATGCTGAGATCTTTGGTTTTGCTTGTGCTCCAGTTAATCTAGGGTTACTTGAGCATGTTCAGTACTACATGTGGATACTTAATAAGTATGTGGCCTCAGAAGCAATTATTAATGACTCGATTGATCCGACATCAAATGATATTGACTATTTAGAGACATCGATTAAGTGTGTTGAGTTGTACCAATGGCTATCAAGGCATTTTAATAATAAACACTTTGATTACGATGAAACAAATCTTCTCGATAATAAACAATTAGCGATTGATAAACTGAATAATCTTCTCTCTGAAAAGATTGTTCCAACGTGCTCGAGTTGTGGTTGTAAATTGCCAGAAGACTCTAAGTTCGCTATATGTGAAAGCTGCTTCGAAAGACGCCGCTCTCGTCGAAGTGGAGGAAGACCAAACTTTAGTCGCAATAGTGAGGGTAAAGGCAAACCTGGTAGTTCGAGCAGTGGAAATAGAGGCGGAAGTAGCAAAGGAAAAGGTGGATCTTTTTCTGGTAAGAAGAGACCAAGCCGAAAAAGAAAATCTACTAAGAAGTAATGAATGTTATTGAATATGCAAAGCTGATTTTAAACTCTTCTAGTATTGAAGATAAGCTATTAGATCCATCTGTTGTAACTTCTCTTGATGGAAGCACTGCAGATTTTGAAAAGCTTAAAGACTTGATGCCGGCGCGAGAGCCGCGCATTTCTTTTAGTTCTACTCAAATTAAATTTCCAAGAAAGAATACTTTACATTTAAATGACCGCAAGGCCCTTGCTCTTCATTTTTTTGCCAATCATGAATTGTTGGCAATTGAGATGATGGCTGCTGCTCTTTTATATCTCCCATTGAATGATAATTATTCAAAAAGAATTAGAATGGGAATTCTTCAAACGATAAAAGATGAGCAAAAGCATTTCAAACTCTATCGTCATCGTATGAATGACTTCGGAATTGATTTTGGTGACTTCCCTGTTAATGACTTCTTTTGGCGCCAAATGCAAAAAATGAAATCAATTAATGAATATCTTGCAGTAATATCTTTAACCTTTGAAGCTGCAAATCTTGATTTTGCGAAAAATTATGGAAGTATTTTTGCTGCTGTAGATGATGATAAAACAGCTAAAATTATGGATATTGTCTATCAAGATGAAATCTCGCATGTTGCTTTCGGAGTAACTTGGCTCAATAAATGGAAAGAAGATAAAAGTCTTTGGCAGTATTATGTTGATAGCCTACCAGATCTTCTTACTCCTGCAAGATCAAAGGGAACAATCTTTGATTTTGAAGGGAGAGTAAAGAGCGGTATGGATGAGGACTTTGTTTCAAAGATTAGAGATTATCGTGACGAGTTTACTGTTACTAATCGTAAAGAGTGGAACGAGAAGTGAGCGACATTGTAAACTTTGATTTTGATGTCAATTTTCCAAATCGTACAATTGATTTCTCTTACAAAAATAGATCACTTTTCGAGTGGGTCTATTTCTTTATTAATAAGGTAGAAAATTCGACATTATACACTACTGAAAATTATTCTAAATCATATCTTGAAAAACTTAAAAGTTTTGGTTGTGTAATTCCTAAGATTTCTAATGACAGAGAAGGGATTTCTCCTTGGTGGGGAAACTTTGATGAATATGAAAGAAAGGAAAAATTCATATCTAAGATCAATATATTAAAAACTCTAAATGGAACAAATCTTATTCCTGATTTTGTAACAGATGTGAGATCTCAAGAAAAACTTGATAGAGTACTTAAAAATCAGGGAAGTTACTTCTTTAGAGAAGAATATAATTTTTCTGGAATTGGTAGTTGTATATATGAATCAGGAAAATTTTATAATTTTAAGAAAGGGGTGATTGCTCCTCTTCTTAATGTAAAGCAAACTTTCGGAGTTACCGTAGATTTAGATAATGATACTTATTTCATATGCACAAATACAATTGGGGCGAATGGAACCTTTCGCGGTGGGCATCTTGTTGGAGTAAATTCATTTTCAAAGTATTTAAATAGTCGTGAGGATTCAATTAAAGAAGAATTTAAAGATATATTTGCTAAACTCAGAGCTTGTGGTGCGAAAGGTGTCATTCAATTTGATTCATTGATCTATGATGTAGATGGGAAAAGTCATTGGTACAAAATCGTTGAAGTTAACTATCGCAAAACGATGGGGTTGTTGATTAAGTCTCTAACAGAAATGTTTGGAGAGGGTGAGTTTGTTATCTCTACAAAGCCAATTAATGGAATTCAAATCTCACCAGATAATCTAAAGCTTAAATCTTACTATATTCCTAAGGTGTAATATACTTATTGTAGAGAGTAAGGCAACGGTTGTACGCCTCGTTAAGATCTTTACCATAAGTCACAATACCATCATCGTGTCCTGCCATTGCAAATCCAGCACCAGGATATTTTTTAGCGAGTTCTTGAACAGCATTTGCCATTTGCTTAGTTCCGTAGGGAACATCCTTTGCTGTAAATGGTTCATTTGCTAAAATCATTTTCTTCCATAAATCTTCGTGATGAATATGGACAACCGCTCCAATATTATCGTCAACTTCATAGATGGCTGCATGAGTTAAAGACTCACTTGAGGGAAGAATTGCTCCACGCGATGCTATTTTATTTCTATCAAGGTCATAATCTAATACTAGTGTGTAATGTGTATTGTCGAGATCTGGAAGGTGTCCTGTCTGAGTCCCCGAAATGACAAATTGTGGTTTCTTTGTCTGACGAAACTCTTGGAGATTAAAACGCTCAGAGATGTTTCCATAGCCTACTTGATGCATTTCATAGAAGCCAATGAGCTTCAGATCGAAAAGCATTTTACGATATTTTTCAATGTTAGTTACGAATTTATTGTTGATCGATTCAGTCTTGTAATAGTCACTAAAATCGAACTTAATAACACCTTCATCTAAAGTCATTTAAGCACTCCAAAAAAAATACGATAAGATAGATATACCTACTTGAAATCACAGTGTAAAGGGAGGGCCTGGTGGCCGAAAGTTTTTTAGACAAACTTAAAGATAAAATAGCACCGATAAAAGAAAAGATTCCGTTTCTGGCTAAAACTAATGATGATGATTATGAAGATGAAGATGAAGATGAAGATGAAGAAACTGAATTTGATGGGTCATCTGAGGATGCAACCGGGCAATTCGAAATAAATAAAGAACTTCTTGAAGAAGCTACAAATCCTCAATATAAGCCCGAAGACTCTGAGGCTTCTGAAGAAGACGAAGAAGACGAAGAGGACGAAGAGGACGAAGAGGACGAAGAGGATGACGAAGACGAAGATGAGGATGATGAAGAAGTAGAAAATGCAAAAAAGAAAAAGAAAATCATTTATGGCATCGTGATTCTTGCATTAGTCTACATGGCCGCTGATGAATTTATGAAAGCTGGTGAAGAACCCATTCCTGAACCTGTGCCAATTGTACGTAAGAATAAAAAAAATAAAGTAAAGCAAAAGCCAGCTGTTGATCAAGCTACAAATCAAAATGAAGCCGCAGTTGTTGAAACTAGAGTAAAAACTCCTGTTCAAGAGGAGCAGGCTAAAACAGAAGTCGTTGAAGCAAAAAACGAGATATCTGAACAAGTCGCTGTAGCACCCACAGTTTCTGATGAGCCTGAAGCTAATGAAGAGATTAAAGTTCCTGAAGAACCTAAAGAAGAAGCTCCAATTCAGGTTGTTGAAGAACCTAATTTAGGTGAGCTTAACTTTGATAGCACAGCAGAAGTTCAAGAAGTAAAAGATGATAAAAATCAGCTTAATAATGAACTTGATGAAAATAGTGGAGCAAATAACTTAGACAGTCAATTAACTGCCATTATTCAAAAGGTCGAAGATGATAGTCAAAAAGAACAAGAAAAGCTTGAGTATGTAGAACCACCAAACTATGAAAACTTTGGTGAATCTTTAGTTTACAATTGTAAAGGGCGTCACTGGGCTTGTGTGAATAAAGAAGCTCATTTTCAATGTATGAAAAACTATAAGTGGGCAAAGAGTACGGGGAAGACACCAGAGTGTTCGAACTTTAAAGTTCTTGCGACTGCGAAAGATTGTCGACTGCTTCAGTTGTATAATATTAATATGGTTGTTGAGATACCTGACTGTAAATAATAGGGAAATAAGTTCATTGTTTAAAAACTTCTTTGACGTGATAAAATTAAGCGAACCAAATCAAATTAGTTTATAAACAATGGATTAGAAATGCATGATAAATCGTCTCCTATAGTAAAAGAATTTTTACTGGAGTCTTTTGAAAATCTCTCAAATATCAATGAGGAGTTAACACATTTTGAAAAAAATAGTGGTGACTCTGAATTACTCAATTCAATTTATCGTAAAGTTCACACATTGAAGGGAAGTGCTAGCTTTCTCGGCCTTAAAGTTCTTCAGCACATTACGCATCTAAGTGAAAATATTTTAGATAAAATTCGTGAGCAACAACTAAGTGCAGACAGTACTACAGTAGATGTTCTGCTAGAGAGTTTTGATGCGTGCATTGTAATTTTAAATTCAATTGAAAGTACAGGTGATGAAGGAAGTGAAACTTTTGATAAGTTACTCGAAAAGTTAGAGCGATTGGATTCGGGCGAAGCTGTTGAAATTGAAGATGATATAATAATTAATGATGAAGATAATCATGAAATCGATCTTAGTTTTAAAGAGAAGAAATTTGATGAAGATTTGATGTCATCATTAAATGAATTAGAAGATAAGATATTTGCAAAGCCCGTAAATGCAAAAAACGATATCGAAGAGAAAAAATCATCAGATGTTTTAAAGCTTAGAGAGGAAAAAGTACCAGTAGAAGATACTGTTAAAAATATTGATGAAGTAGCACCTGGGAAAAATTCAAAATTAAGGGATAAAATTGAATTGCTAAAGAATGAACTATTCAAGAAAAATGAAGTGGAAGTTCAAGACGTAGAAGGGGCCAAGGTAGAAATTTCAGAGTCTAAAGGAAATCTTGTCGATTCAGTTGTGAGAGTAAATGTTGCTCTTCTTGACAAGATTATGAATGTTGTTGGTGAACTTGTCCTAAATCGAAATCAAATCCTACAGTGTGCAAATCAAGATACATCGCCAGAATTAAGCCGTCTTGCTCATCAGTTAAATGCAATCACGACTGAACTTCAAACTGATATCATGACAACTCGTATGCAACCTGTAGGATCTGTACTCAGTAAATTTGAGCGCGTTGTACGTGATATATCAAGACAACAAGAAAAGTCGATTAAGCTAAATATAACGGGTAAAGAAACTGAACTTGATAAAACACTTCTCGAAGCAATACGTGATCCACTTACTCACTTAGTGAGAAATGCTGTGGATCACGGAATAGAAAAGCCTGAAAGTCGAGTCGCGAATGGTAAGCCAGAAATTGGTACAATAAATATTCGCGCCTATCATGAAGGAGGACAGGTTACTATTGAAATTAGTGATGATGGAAATGGTATTGATCCTGAGAAAATTCTCAATAAAGCAATAGCGAAGGGTATATTGAGTAAAGAAAAAGCAGAGCGATTAAGTAAAAAACAAATTCTAAATATCATATTCTCTCCAGGTTTCTCGACAGCGGAAGCAGTAACTAACATTTCTGGTCGTGGTGTTGGGATGGATGTCGTAAAATCGAATATTGAAAAGATTGGTGGGTCTGTTGATATTCACTCTAATGTTGGAGAAGGAACTATTTTCAAGTTGAAAATTCCTCTAACTTTGGCAATCGTCCCTGCTTTAGTTGTAGAAAGTGCCAATGAAACATTTGCTATTCCTCAAATCAGTTTAGTTGAATTAGTGAGAATTGAAGAAGGTGAAGATAAAAAAATTGAACTTATCCATGAAAGTGAATTTTTTAGACTAAGAGGTGATTTAATACCTGTGTTTAGATTAAATCATTGTCTAAATCTTGAAAGTGATAAAGAGCTTTCGGGAGATATTAATATTGTTATATTAAATGCTGAAGGACACACATACGGCCTAATTGTTGATCAAGTACTTGATACTGAAGAGATCGTTGTAAAGCCATTAAGTAAAGAATTGAAAGAACTTTCAATCTATGGTGGTGCTACAATAATGGGGGATGGATCAGTTTCATTGATTATTGATGCTCTAGGATTCTTCAATACTGTTGGCCGTGTTTCGAATCAAAAGAAAATTGATGGAACTGAAAAAGCTGGTGAAAAACTAGTCGTTTATAATGATGAAATCTTGCTTTGTACGCTTGAAGATCGAAGAGAATATGGCATCCCATTAATGCTCGTTAATCGTTTGGAGGAATTTAAGCGAGAACAGGTAGAGTGGAGTGGAAACAGTCCATTAGTGAGATATCGAAATAAAGCAATGCCTCTAATCTCTTTAGAGAAAATATTAGGCATAAAGACTCCATCTATTCTCGATGGTACCACTGAAACTATTCCTGCAGTCGTAGTATCTGTAAGAGGGCATCAGATTGCTTTTGCAGTTTCTGAAATTAAAGATATTGCAATCAATCAAGGGCCAATATCCACTGAGACTGCAGATCGTGATGAATTTGTTGGTACAGCTTTCATTAATGAGAAAACAATAACAATCCTTGATCTCTTTAACATAATTGATTCTTTACCGCTGAAACAAGTTAAAAAAGAAAAAACCCATGGGAATATCTTAGTTGTTGAAGATTCACAATTGTATTTAAGAGTTCAAAAAGAGCTATATACAGAGGCTGGATATGCTGTATGTACAGCAATGAATGGAAGTGAAGCTCTCTCGATATTAGACACAGAAAAGATAGATGTCATTGTTACTGACATTGATATGCCTATAATGACAGGGTGGGAAATGATCAGGAAGCTTAAAGGTAATACTAAGTACGTAGATATCCCCGTGATCGCTGTTTCATCGATTGTAAGCAAGAAGCGAGAGGAGATTACTAGAGCAGGTTTTGATTTCTGTTTTGATAAGCAACAGAATGGGGAAGCGTTAAAAATTGTAAATAAATTAATGGAGTTATAATGAGTGATAGTATCAGTATGGTAATTAATGAGGATATTGTACAGCTTTGCGGGTTTAAAGTTCGCGGTGGACAATACGCGATCTCGGTACTTGATGTGCAAGAAGTTATTAAGCCTCAGCCTTTAACACCTGTACCTTTGTCTCCGGACTTTGTTACGGGATTGATTAATCTTAGGGGACAGATAGTTACTTCAATAAATTTGAGAAAATTATTTCAGATTGAAGATCGTGAATCAGAAGAGCATATGAACATCATTGTTCGTAGTGGAGACTCTTTGTACGCACTTATGGTTGATGAAATCTTAGATGTGATTGATGTAGAACAAAGCACATTTGAAACAATTCCGGAAACAATTAATGAGAACATTAGAAAGTATATTTCGGGAGTGTATAAACTAGAAGAAACTTTATTAATTTTATTAGATTTAAAGAAAATATTTTCAATAGATATAAAGGGGTAAAAATGACGAACGAAAATTTAGGCACAGATTTAAAAATTGATTTTCAACAAATGATTGAAATGTCTCCAATTAACACGATGGTAGCCAACAAAGAAGGAATTCTTCTTTACATGAACTCTAAGTCTAAAGAGACGCTCAGAGAACTTGAACAGTATCTACCTGATAAGGTAGACAATCTTTTTAATAAAAGTATTGACTGGTTTCATAAAAACCCTGCCGTGCAGAAAAAAATTATTTCAAGTGCCAGTAATTTACCTCACAGAGCAATCATCTCTGTTGGACCTGAGAAATTAGACCTTCTTGTATCACCTCTTAGAGACTCTGATGGAGAATATCTTGGGCCGATGGTAACGTGGGAAGTTGTTACTGAAAAGTTAAAAATAGAAGAGGAAGTCGCAAGAACAAAGCAGATGGTTGATAAATCACCAATTAACACAATGATGGCGACACCTGAAGGGAAATTGATTTATATCAATGAGGCAGCTATTAACACGTTAAGAAAGCTTCAATCTCTTCTGCCTGATAAGGTCGAAAAACTTCAAGGTCAAAGTATTGATATTTTTCATAAGAACCCTGAGTTTCAAAGGAAAATTATTGGTGATCCTTCAAACCTTCCGCATAATGCAATCATTGGGCTAGGGCCTGAGAAGTTAGATCTTCTTATATCACCGATTTTCGATTTAGACGGAAAATACCTCGGACCGATGGTAACGTGGAATGTTGTAACGACTAAGTTTGAGCTTATTAACGATCTTTCAAAAAGTGCAGATGACCTACAAAACTCTGCGGAAAGTCTTTTAACACTATCTTCATCTCTAAGTGCTGGAGCTGAAGAAACTTCTGCTCAGGCCAATACCGCGAGTTCTGCTTCAGAAGAAATTAATGCTGGTGTTCAAACTGTTGCAAGTAATATGGAAGAAATGGTTGCAGCAATTAAAGAAATTACGAAAACGACAAATGAAGCATCTTCACTTTCTAACGATGCGATGAAGATGGCTAAGTCTACAAATCAAATCATCGGACAGTTAGGTGATAGTAGTATGGATATCGGAAATGTTATTAAAGTTATTTCTTCTATTGCTCAACAGACTAACCTTCTTGCCTTGAATGCTACGATTGAAGCGGCAAGAGCTGGTGAAGCTGGAAAAGGTTTCGCAGTTGTTGCAAACGAAGTAAAAGAACTAGCAAAGCAAACCGCTAAAGCAACAAATGATATTACGAAGAAAATTGAAACAATTCAGAATGACTCTAAAAATGCCGTTTCTGCAATTGGTGAAATTTCTGAAGCAATTGAAAAGATCAATGGATATGCCGGTAATATCGCAGCATCTGTTGAAGAGCAGGCAGCAACAACAAATGAAGTAACGAGAATTGTTACTGAAGCTGCAGAGGGTGTAAAACAAATTAATGAAAATATTGGCCAGGTATCAGAAGCGGCTTCAGTTACTGGTAAAGATGCATCGAATACTCAAGATGCAGCTAAAAACTTAGGTAGCATTGCAGCTGGATTGAAAGCTCATGTTGCCAAGTTAAATGTATAGGTTAGTATGAATATTTTAGTCGTTGATGACTCAGTAGTATTTAGAACAGCGATAAGCCAGGCCCTAAGTGAGGTGCCTGGTTTTCTCGTTTCAAAGACATGTAGTAATGGTAAAATTGCTATCGATTTTTTACAAAGAGAGAGTGGGATTGATCTTGTTATCTTAGATCTGGAAATGCCTGTAATGGATGGTATCGAAACGATTAAGGAAATAAGGAAATTCAATAAAAAAATCCCTATAATTGTTTTTTCTTCGTTTACAACACAAGGTGCAGAGAAAACAATAACAGCACTTCAGACTGGCGCAAATGACTTTGTTGGAAAAGTGAGTGGCAATGGGACAATAGAAGGATCTTTAAAAATGATTCGAGCTGAGCTGGTGCCGCGCATTGAAGCTCTATGTAGTAAAGGTAAGGCAAGCAATGTTTCACAAACAAAAGAAGTAGTTTGTGAAATATCTAAAGCTGTAGATAAAATGCAAATAAAACCCAAGTTAATTTGTATCGGATCCTCGACTGGTGGTCCAGAAGCATTAATGTCAATTTTTAAAACTCTTGAAGTACCATCGAGTGTACCAATGTTACTTGTTCAGCATATGCCTCCTATGTTTACACAGAAGTTGGCTGAAATGTTAGATAAGAATTCATGCATGAGCTTTTCTGAAGCAAAAAATGGAGACGTTTTAAAACCAGGGCATTGTTATATTGCACCTGGAGATTATCATATGACTATCACGAAAGATTTAAAAATAATCTTAAATCAGGATGATAAAGTTTGTTTTGTCCGACCTTCTGTAGATGTTTTATTAAACTCTGTTGCTGATAATTTTTCGGGACAAGTTCTTTCAATTATATTAACTGGAATGGGTGAAGATGGCGCAAATGGTTCACGTGCTTTGAAAGAAAAGAATGCATATCAGTTTACACAAGATAAAGAATCGTGTGTTGTTTGGGGGATGCCTGGAGCTGTTATGAAAGCAGATGTTGGAGCTTCTGTGATTAAGCTTGCTGATATACCTAAATTATTAACAATGGTTTCAAAAAGAATATGAGTAAAAATATTTTAAAGAATATAATTGAACACAAATTACTTGATAGAACATTTATTGCGAAGGCAATCAGTATGCAAGTACGTGAAAGCGTTTCACTTGCACAAGTAGCTGTAGAGAATAATCTGTTAGGAGATGACGAATTGATTAAGTTGTCTATTGTGTCTATGGATAAAGGAACAGATTTATCAAGTTGTTTGAAAAATAACTTTCCGGACATTTATAAGAGGGCAGTCGAAATAAAAAGAACTGGTACTAGAGGACTATTCACAATTATGCAGGACGAAGGTTTTGTCTCAACTGCAGATATTAAGAATGCGATTGAAAAAGCCTCTACGCTACAAGAAAACTCTGATTCGAATCATGAAAAAAATGACGATGAGATTGAACTAAGCCCTGCTGCCCTTGAATCTCTTCGTGAGCTTCAAGGAGATAATTTTAGTCTCGATGAACCAGAGTCTCGTGAGGTTGAACTTAGTCCTGCGGCGCTCGAATCATTACGCGAACTTCAAGGTGAAAATTTTTCTTTTGATGCCAAGAGTGATTCAGATACTGACAAAGTCGAAATTAGTGAAGCAGCACTTGATTCGCTTCGTGAACTTCAGGGGGATCGTGCTGTAGATGTCTTTGTGCAAGATGAAGAGCTCGACGTTACCGTAGAAATAAACGAAGCAGCTCTTGAGTCATTAAGAGAGTTAGGCGGCATGAGTGAGGAGGATATTTCTTCTCTTATACCACAGCCTAAGATTCAAAGTAAGTCTAACGATCTCGTAGATCTATTTGATGAAAAAAAACGAAATAAAATTCTCAAAATAATGAAAATGATAGATGAAGCTTGTGACAAAAAAGATGACGCTACTAATTACCTCAATTCCCTATATCGAGAAATTCATGTTGTTTCAACAGCGGCTAAAAATGTCGAGGCAAAATTTTTATATAGATTATTAGATTTGTGGGAACACGTAATTGATCGTCTGTTTAATTCAACACCAGAGAAAGTTTATAATGTATGTGAGTCAGATTTTAAAAATCTGTATGATGCTATAGATCTTTGTTGGGAAGTTAGAGAGAACGAACTGAGTTCTAATGAAATAGAATTCTTCAAGAATGAGGGCGTTAGAGCTAATTATCTCAACCAAATAAATATTTTAAAGAAAATACTAGGCAATATAAATTAGAGGTTTTTAATGAAAATTATGATCGTAGATGATTCAAAAGCAATTTACATGATGGTTTCTGGTATGCTGACAGAGCGCGGGCATCAGGCTGTTTGGGCCGAAGATGGAGTTGATGCTTGTGAGAAACTTAAGACAGAGAAAGTTGACCTTATCTTACTCGATTGGAATATGCCAAATATGTCTGGTCCAGAGTTTCTAGAAAAGAACCAGGCTGAGAATATTACTGAAGTTCCGATAGTTATGATGACTACAGAAAATAAGCCTGACTTCATTAAGAAGGCTCTTCAGCTTGGAGCAGTGGAATATATCATGAAGCCTTTTACTAGTGATATTTTGTTCAACAAAATAGAGCTGGTGTTTGATCTTGAATAATTTTATTTTTTTCAAAAAAATAGTTCATAAGTATTTAGGTGTTGATTTAGAAATGTCTGATGAGACACGAAATATTGGAAAAATGAATAATTTTTTAAAAAGTTTGAATATAACAAACAACCTTGAAGAATATTATCGGGCACTGACAACAGACGAAGAAAAAGAAGAATTTAAAAAAAATCTCATTGATATAGTTACAATTAATGAGACTTCCTTTTTTAGAGATAAAATTCCATTTGAATATATAAGATCTCTCCTAGATGGTAAAACGAAACTAGATGTTTTATCTATTCCTTGCAGTTTTGGGCAAGAGGTTTATTCCTTGGCAATTCTCTTTGAAGAAAATAATTTTAAGAGTTACCAGATTTATGGAGTAGATATTAGCTCTGAAGTTGTTGATTATGCTCGACGTGGTCAATATAATACTTTTGAAATTTCGCGTGGGATTTCTGAAGACATGCAAAATAAATACTTCATCAAGGATGAGAAGAAGTTCGATGTTTCACCAAAGATTCGCAGTAAGGTCAGCTTTTCTGTTGGGAGTGTACTAGATAGAAACGTGTTCATAAACTCAGTAGACTTAATACTGTGTCGAAATCTTCTTATATATTTTAATGATAAAACTCGAGAAACTGTCATTTTAAACCTTCTTAACTCCTTGAAAAAAGGTGGGAAGCTAATCTTAGGTGGAGGAGAGCGCGTGAGCCACCCAAGTCTTCTGGTAGAATACTATTCAGGTATGCCTGTCTACACAAAAATTTAAATTAATAATAAGAATATAAATAAAAAATCCGAAAAGCCTAGAGAGTAGAGGTGTATGTGGATTTAGCAGAATTAAAAGAAAATTTTATACTAGAAGCAGAAGACTTACTAGAAGATGCTGAAGATGCATTACTAAGTGTCGGAAAATCTGAATATTCAGGATTATTTAATCGAATCTTTCGTTCTTTTCATAGTTTAAAAGGCGCTGCTGGTATGTTTGGTTTTGTAGATCTACAAGAGCATGTGCATAAGCTTGAGAACTCTCTCGATTCATGTCGTGAAGCAATGAACGAAGAACGTGTTGATTACTACTTACGTGGGATCGATGCGGTACGTGAATATTTCAGAGATGGGACAATATCTTTCAAAGAGCAAGTTACAAGAGAAGAAGTTAAAGTTGATATAAAAGAAAAGAGACAAGTCCAGGAAGAAAAAAAAGTATCTACTCCTCACAAAAGTAGCGGCTATATTTATGTTGTCGATGATGAAAAAATAATTGTCGAACTAATCTCTTCACAGCTTATAAGTTCAGGCTTCACTGTTAAGTCATTTTATGATGGGGCAGAGTTACTTGAGGAAATCTCAAGTGAACATCTCCCTGATGTTATTGTTTCAGATATTAATATGCCAAAAGTAAATGGTATAGAGATGGCCAAGAAACTTGCAGAGAGAGGAATCGCAATTCCAATTGTATATGTATCTGCTTATGTAACACTTGATATTGTTCTATCAGGTCTTAAGAGTAGAATGTGCTACTTCATTGAGAAACCATATGACGAAAAGGTTTTAATTTCTATTGTTACCTCTCTTGCCGATAATTCTAAATTAAAAAAATCGTTAATGAAAACATGTGATCGTATTATGTTCATGTTCTCAAATCATGAAAACTTCTTATTAGAGTCTGGTCATGAGAAAGAAGCAAGTGCACTAAGATATGAGATTGAAAATTTACTTGATCTAAAAAAGTCTATTACAAAATAGAGGATACCAATGAAAGAATTTGAAATTATTTGCATTGATGATGAAAAAGAGATTCTCGATATTTATGAGCTAGAGCTTGCTAAGTGTGGCTGTACCATTAAGTCATTTGTAAAGCCTGATCTTGCTTATGAATACATTATTGAAAATGCGAAGAAAATTGTTCTTATCGTAAGTGACTATAAAATGCCTGAGATGACAGGGCTTGAACTGCGTAAAATGTTAAATGCAAATGACGTCATGATTCCTTTTTTGATGGTGACTGGTTTCTATAGTAAAGAAATGGCCCTGGAGGGGATGGAACTTAAGATATCAAAGTTTATTAATAAGCCCTTTCGCTCCGACGAACTAAGTGCTGTTGCCTCAGCAGAGCTTGATCAATATCTACGAGTTCTTAATGAAGAGCGTGAGATGATTAAATCTTTTGTTGAAGAATCATCTCCAATGCTTGAGGAAATCGAAGATTTAATTCTAGTTTTAGAAGAAGAACCTCATAATTTAAATGCTCTTAATACATATTTTAGATTGCTCCACACAATTAAGGGAACAGCCTCTTGTGTTGGTTTAAAAACATTACCCGAATTTGCCCATAAATATGAAGACCTAATTGGTTCTTTGAAGAATGGAGATATTCAAGTAAATGATCTTGTTATAAATACATTTTTAAAAGGACTAGATGTCTTAAAAAGAATGTATTCAAGCATTGCAAATGATGGTGCTTTCGAATTTGACATTCAGGAAGACTTAAAAATATTCAACACTGATTTTAAAAATTTAGAACAAAGTAAAAATCAATCTCAGACAGAGGTTAAAGAAGTCGAAGTTGTCGATAATAAGGCACAAAGTACTTCAAAAGATACAAATGAAAAAATAAATGTTCAGGTCTCAATTCTTGACAACTTCATGGAACTATCAGGGGAAATGACAGTTCTTAGAAATATGATCGTTAAAAGTGTCTCTAAAATTGAGCAGAGATATCAAAATGACAAAGATGTAGATGTCCTTTCTGACTCATTGGATGAAATGCACAAGGTATCATCAATTTTACAAAATCAGATTTCCGAAATGAGAAAAATTTCAGTTGAAAGTATTTATCGCCCATTGAAAAGAATTGTAAGAGATGCTTCTAAAAAGCTTAAGAAAGAAGTTAATATTGAATTTGAGGGAGAAGAACTTAAAGTCGACACTTCAATCGCTAAAATACTAAATGGTGTGCTAATTCATCTTCTACGAAATGGGGTAGATCATGGTATTGAATTACCCGAGACAAGGACGACAGCAGGTAAGCAAGCAGAAGGTAATATCTTACTCTCGACGGTCATAGACGGTGAAAATATTCTTGTTACAATTTCTGATGATGGTAACGGAATGAATCCTGATAAATTAAAAGCTAAAGCAATTGAAAATGGTCTTTTTACAAAAGAGCAGCTTGATAAAATGTCGGAACAACGAATTTTCTCTCTGATTTTTGAGTCTGGATTTAGTACAGCTGGTGAGGTTACAGACATCTCTGGTCGTGGTGTTGGAATGGATATGGTTCGAAGCTCTGTCGAGGCAATTGGCGGAAAAATTGTCGTTGAATCAAAGTATGGCGAAGGATCGAAGTTTATTCTTGTTCTTCCTGTTCCAAGATCTGTACTAATTATTAAATCTTTAATGGTTGGAGTATCTGGAAATCAATTTGCGGTACCACTACAAGATATTGATGAAGTCGTAAGCTTAGATGATGACAAGATTTTATCTGAACTCAGAGAAATCGATGGGGCACAAGTGCTTTGCCATCACGGCCGTTTGATACCGTTAATAAATCTTCATGACAGATTTCACCCAGGGGCTATGTCTGATAGATCTTTGCAAAATGTGATCGTTATAGATACCGAAGGTATGCATTTTGGATTACTTGTTGATGAAGTATTTGATATCGAGGAAGTTGTACTTAAAAAGTTTTCAGGACATTTGCAGTCGGACACATCTCTTTTTCAAGGAGCAACCCTAATAGGTGACGGAGATATCGCACTGATACTTGATCTTGAGAATATCGCTCATTCTAGTAATATCGTGAATAGTGTTGAGGAAGATTATATTACTACAACTAAAAATAATATTGAGCCTGTCGAATATCTTCAATTCTCACTTGAAGATCAAAGATCATCATATGCAGTTAGTTTGAGTATGGTTGACAGACTTGAAGAGTTTGCAATGAGTGATATAGAGTATACTGGTAATAATATGATTATTAGATATCGTGACAGTTTTCTACCTCTAGTGAATTTAGAATCAGTTCTTTATCAAAAAGAAGCAATACTCGCTGAAGACTGTGACATTGTTTGTATTGTTGTCAACTTAGAAGGGCAGAAACTGGGATTACTTGTTAATCGCATTGGTGATATTGCTAATGTATATGAGACTCTTGATGATACCTTTTATAATGGCTCGGGAATTTTAGGAACTGTGTTCATTAATGAGAAGACAGTAAATGTATTGGATTTAGAGTTTGTAGTGAAATCTAGAGCTAAGTCTAGGCATCAAGTTAAGGATGATTCTCATCATGAAGATTTTGAAACCGCTGCATAAAAGTTTAAGTTTAGTGATTTAGACAAAAAAAAGACTATCTTACGATAGTCTTTTTTTATGCTGCATTTTTCAGAAATTTACCTTCGACGATAGAGAGCTCGAATGTCTCTTCTTTTTGATTGGCATCTCTTCTCATGGCAGTGATGAATGCCTTCGCTAGTTCTGGATCAAACTGAGAACCTGAAAATTCTTCAAGTTCTGCAAATGCGACTTCATAATCTAAACCTTTTCTATATGGTCTAGACGATGTCATTGCATCGAATGTATCTGCAATTAAGATAATTCTCGAGAAAAGAGGTATGTCTTCACCTTTAAGGCCCTCTGGATAACCACGACCATCCCATCTTTCATGGTGATGTTTGGCATATTTTGCAACTTTCTCAAAATGAGAAAAACCTCTTAAAATCTCAGCTGATTTTTCCGGGTGACTTTTCATTTGAAGAAACTCATCTTCAGTTAGTCTTGCTGGTTTTAAAAGTACAGAATCAGGAACACCGATTTTCCCGATATCGTGAAATAGAGCAGATAATTCCAGATCATATAATTCTTCTTCATTTAATCCAATTTCTTTTCCGAGGGTTAAGCTAAGGAAGGCAACTCTCATTGAATGCCCATACGTGTATGAGTCTTTACAGTCCAGCGCATGTAGAATTGTTCTTGCGGCCATTTCACATATCTTTTTTTGCTCAAGTGCAAGCTTCTTATTTTCTTTAACTAGATTTAAAAGAGCAACATTAGTCACAGCATCTGGCAAAGAGATTACATTATTCGTCGTTGTCGTTGGCTTTTTCTTTATACTCATTTCCTACTCTTTTACTCTGTTAATAACCCATATATTAACAACTGTTCGGTCCTAAGCGCTCAATTCTTTAATCTTTGAGGGATTTTGTTGTGATTTTGATCAGTTAATATGTTAAAATATTTGGGTCTAGAGCCAATAATAGTTGTCATATACTAAGGAATTTACATGGAAGTTGAAATTCTGACCCAGGATGGAACAGAATCTAATATAGCGTATTTTGAATCATTATTTTTTAATCTTCACGGTCGTGATGTTGAGTTTGTTAAGGTGGATAGCTTTAGTGCAGATAAAATAAAATTAATAAGTTTAGAATCTTTTAATGAGTTAAGTGACAAGCGTAAGATTTCTCGCTTCTTCATTTTCTATTATTCTTCAAAAATTAGTAGTAAGCAAGTTGATGAGCTTAATACTCTTGGAAAGACAACTCCAGAATGTCTTGGTATTTTTGATCTTGATCTCGATTATGGCCTTTATGCTCCATTTGTAGATAATTTTTTATCTCAAATGAGCTTATTAGATTCCCAGAAATCAATTTTGAAAAAGCTTAATGGAGTTATACAAACAATTCTTGGGCAACTACAAAGAGTAAAAGGAATACATGATAAGATGGTTCCTGTTCGCAGTGAAGTGATTAGGGGAGTGAGTATAAACTCTCGCTTCTGTGCAGGTACCTCATCTGGTGGTGAGTTTTTCGATTTCTTTAAGTCGGGATCAAAAATTTGGCTTTTTTCTTTGAATGCTAGCTCTTACATTACTATCGCTTCATTTCTGAGTTTGATTGATACTTGGAAAAGTCAAAGTGAGCTTACTTCTGAATTTGTAAGACAGAGTCTTGAGTCAGCAAGAAAAGAATTTGAAGGCTTAGGGGATGTATCACTTCTTGTTCTGTCTGTTGATCTTGGTACATTTAAGATGACAAGTTTTAATCTTGGACAGCATGATATTATTTCAAAAGATAAGGTCGTTATCGCTCGTAATGATAATACTTTTCCTTCTAAGTGTGCTGAGTACAAAGAGAGTTCTTATCAACTTACTAGAGGAGAGCAGATTGTAATTCTTTCACCAGGTTTTTATAAAAACACAGCTGATTCGATTGACTCTCAAACAAGTTTTAATTTTTTAAAAAATAATTGGTCAACAGGAACAGACCTTATTCAAGAACTAACTTTTCAGACAAAGAAAAAGTATAATGATCTTGATTTTCTTCCTTATGATCAAACAATTTTTACAATTGGAGTTGATAAAAATGTCATTACTAAAGTTTAGTGTTGTCCTTTTTTCATTATCAAGTTTCGCATTCTCGGGGAATGAATGTTTCAATACTAACTTTAGTGTTGAAGTAACACATAAGTCATTTCCATTTGGATTACTTAATAAAACACTAAAAATTGTGAAAAAAGAGTGTGAGATTGAAATTTCTCATAATGAATTTAAGTACAGAAATCGTAAGTGGATTATCGACACCTGTAGAGAGCCTGTTCACATAAAAATTGATACTGGTAGTGTTGATGTAATAAGAAGAGGTGTTGATTGTCAGATGTCCACTGATAAATTTTGCAAAGAATACAGTCTTATTAAAAAGATTATTCAAGATGATGGATTAATATTTGCTGAAGGATCTAAGACTGAACTTGAAAGTGACCATGGTAAAACATACTGTTCTTACGTTTTAGTTGATCAATATCTAGGAAAAAGTCTAGTAATGACTAAAGGTTTCGACTACGACTACTTAATGGCGGATAAAACTAGTACAGGAAAAAAAGAAGGGGCCAGTAATGTTTCAATTGACCCGAATTCTGGAAAAGCCGATTTTTAAACTTTAGCAAAGGCCTTATCTAAATCAGCGATAAGGTCTTCAATATCTTCAATTCCAACCGAAAGTCTTATTAGATTATCTGTTAAACCTATGCTTTCTCTAACTGCCTTAGGTACAGATGCGTGGGTCATGATTGCAGGATGCTCTATTAAACTTTCTACTCCGCCTAAACTTTCCGCCAGAGAGAATGTTTTTACTGTTGATAAGAACTTATTACATTTTTTGATATCGCCTCTTAAGAAGAAGGTAATCATACCACCAAAGCCACTCATTTGCTTCTTTGCAATTTTGTGTTGTGGGTGAGAAGAGAGGCCTGGATAAATCACCCTTTCTACTTTAGGATGTTTTTCAAGGTATTTTGCAATCTTCAGGGCATTCTTTGCATGCGCTTCCATTCTAACAGCTAAAGTCTTAACACCTCTAAGAACTAACCAAGAATCAAATGGTGATTGCGTTGGTCCAATTGAGTTTTGTAGTGTCCAAAGTTTTTTGTGCATGACTTTGTCATTTAACATCACACAACCACCAATGACATCAGAATGACCATTGATATACTTTGTCATTGAGTGCATGACCATATCAGCACCAAGATCGAGAGGGTTTTGGAAATATGGAGACATGAATGTATTATCAACAATTGTCTTTGTTTTATATTTTTTTGCTAAAACACTTATTGCTTTGATATCGGAAATTTTAAGAAGTGGGTTAGTTGGAGTTTCTACCCAAATAAGAGCTGGCTTATGTTCTTTTAAAGCTGCTTCAACTTTTTTGAGATCAGTTGTATCAATGAAAAGAAAGTTGTGAATTGTGTTGAAGACAGTCGTAAACAGTCTATATGTTCCTCCGTAGACATCATCTCCACAAATAATCGTCGACCCAGATGGTAGAGCATGCATAATTAGCATTTCAATTGAAAGTCCACTTGAAGTTACAAGTGCATGTTTAGCATTTTCAAGGCCCGCGAGGCACTCTTCAAGTCTCGTTCTCGTTGGATTGTGAGATCTTGTATACTCATAACCTTTGTGAACTCCTGGACTTGATTGTACGTATGTTGAAGTCTGATAAATCGGAGGCATAATTGCCCCCGTTTCCTTATCTGGCTCACCACCAACATGAATGACTTTCGTAGCCTTCTTCACTAGATGCTTCCCTTAGAAGACATATATTGAAGAATATCAATCTCAGTTAGAATATCTGAAAGTTTTCCATCTTTCGTAATGATTGCAACTTCTTTCTTTAAAAGAGCATCAGCTACTGTTTCAAGTAATTCATTTCTATCTACGATTCTAAATTTATTTGTATAAGCAAGTGAGATATTATCATCTTTTTGGAATTCACCCATAACAACAGGCTTTACAAGATTTTTCTCTGCACAAAGACCAACAACTTCTCCTGCCTTATTAACAACTGGAAGTTGAGACATTCCCTTCTCTTCCATGATTGTAATCGCTTCGCCTATTGTTGCACTGTCATTAATTGTGATAATACTTCCATTTTTTCCAAGATCAGAAAGTACATCTTTTATTTGTACATTAAATGATGAGTCTAGGTAACCGTTGTCACTCATCCAGTCATCATTGTAGATTTTAGAAGCATAACGGTTTCCTGAATCGTGAAGAAGAACTAGAATTTTCTTCGGTTCTTTTTGCTTCTTCGCATAATTGATCGCACCTACAATTGCAGCTCCTGCAGAACCACCTGCGTAAATACCTTCATATTTAAGAAGCTTTCTCGTCATTAGAAAACTTTCTTTGTCACCAACAACTTCAAAGTCATCAATAACTGAGAAATCATAATTTTCAGGAATAAAATCTTCTCCAATCCCTTCGATTACATATGAATGAGCTTCACACATTTCACCAGTTTTTGCATAGTGAGCGATGATAGATCCAACACAGTCGATACCAACGATTTGAACATTAGGCATTTTTTCTTTGAAGTACTTTCCGCAACCCGTAATTGTTCCACCTGTACCAACTCCGGCCATAAATACATCGAAGTCACCTGAAGTTTGCTCATACATTTCTGGAGCAGTCCAAGTGTAGTGTGTATCTCTATTGTGTAAGTTATCGTACTGATTTACATAGAACGAATTTGGTATTGTTTCAGAAAGTCTTTTTGATACCGAGTAGTATGAACGTGGATCTTCTGGTTGAACGTTAGTTGGACAAACTACAACCTTGGCACCGAAAGCTCTTAAATTATCAATTTTCTCTTTGGACTGTTTATCCGCAAGAACAAAAATACATTTGTAACCATGAATTGCAGCCCACATCGCTAGACCAACACCAGTGTTCCCTGAGGTTCCCTCGATAATTGTTCCACCAGGTTTTAGCTTTCCTTCTTTGACCGCCTGGTCAAGCATATATGATCCGATACGATCTTTAGTTGAACCACCTGGATTCATGTACTCAAGTTTTACATAAATTTCTGACTCGATGTCTTTTGTTACGTAGTTTAGTTTTACAATTGGCGTTCCACCGATTGCTTCAAGTACATTTGCTTTAGCGCCTTTCATCATTTTATATTCCTTGTTTGTTTTTTAATTCAATTGCACCGGCCAGTGTCGATACTCTCGCAATAATAGAGTAGAGCGCTTCTTTAGCCTGATAGTCTTGGTTTTGTCTGATCTCACTGATGCAAAATCTTCTAAACACCATACCTCGAGCATTTAAATTGTCATGAGTACCTTTTTCAGTATTTGCTCTCATGAAACCCCCAACACTCTTTCCGCCAATAAGATAAATTGTAACTTCCGCTGGCATATTATCATATTTTATGATCGTCTCAACACCTTCTTGGACAATTACTGAGGTAAATTTAATTTTGTTTTTACCAATATCCATTTTGTTTCTATCTTTTCTATTGAAATTAAGAACTTCTTCACCACTACCAACAACACTGATACCCATTCCGTAAGTACCTTGGTCGCCTTTAATGAAAACTTTCATATCTTCATTTGAGCCTTTTATTTCATCAACTGAAGTTGCTACTTTTTCCAGTCCTTCTTTCGAAGAAAAATCAATTCCATCAACGAGTTTGAAGCTCGCTTCTATAAGTGAAGGGTCAATATTAAATTCTTTGCAGAAAATTTCAGCAGCTTCGCGGTAAGCAACAAAGTGCCCTGACTTTGAACGATTAAACCATCCAATATAAGGACTTGGGTGAATTGGAGTTGTAATGCTTTTCCATTCAATATTCATTGGATTAGACTGATCATTGTTCAAAACAGCATAGTCAATCTTGTCTTCACCAGCATAGATGTGACCATCTTTCACAGTTGCTTTCACAATTTGAAGATCGAATTTTGAAGCCGAAATAAGATTAAGTTCGTTACCTTCAACAAATAATTCCTCATCAAAACTTGCAACAAAAGTTGTGAAACCTGCATCTGTTAATGCTTTTTTCAAGTAAGCAAGATGATCAAGATAGAATGTATTCTTTGTATGTGACTCTGGAATAATTGCCACTGTCTTAGTTGCGGGAAAATCTTTTGTGATAAACTTTTTAAAAGTATCCGACGCGCAATCAAGATCTAGGGCGCAGATATTATTAAATCCTGCTGGATACATATTATTATCAACAGGAGCAATTTTATTTTTACTTTCTCTAATATCTACAGATGAATAGAGTGGAATAGGTAAACTTTCAAATTGCTTATCAAGGAATTCATTAATTTGATTCCAGTTATGTGTTACGAAACTTTCTAGTTCCTCTTTTGTGTTTATTTGATAGCTCATATTTTTTCCCATGTTTCCAAAAGTTTTTCGACTTGAAGTGAAGGTTGATTCTCGAACACTTCAGGAAATTCAATTGTTTGTATATTATAATTACTAATATTGTCTTTAATTTGTTTAAGCTGATGTGTGAAGTTCTCTTTTAATGCTACCTGGTTATTATTTTGAGGTTCCCAGTTCTTAATGAACTCAGACCAGCTTTTATTAATAATGATATAATTATCACTCTGATTAAACTTACTAGAAGATTCAAAGAGATGGTTAGCCTCCTGGCCCTTTACTTGATCAGCAGAAGTTACAAGGAACCAATTTGTAAGTTCTGGATTAATAAGTTCGTCTTCAAGTTTTAATCCATCTATAAAGGTATTCCTACTTCCGTATAAAATTCTAATCGCCTGTGTAAATTCAGCAACAAAAGTTTTACCTGTTACCTTTTCAAGATAAGTTAAAAGTTTATCAACACCACTTGCTACAATCTTAGTGAGAAACTTCTTCGTTTTGTTACGGTCATCGATAACATTAAAAATTTCAGCAAAAGTTTTATCAAAAAATTGTTTAATTTTTCTCGAAGCTTCAAGGAAATCGATAAAGTGTTGTCCTGGGGGGGTATCAAGTACTATCGTGTCATAAACGCGACTATTAAAGTGATGTTGTACTTCAAGAACTGCCATTATTTCATTGAGTCCACCATGTGGACGGGCCAGTGTTCTTAAAATATCATTCTCTAGCTTTTCTCCTACAATTCTTTCAAGAGTTGAACTTGGATCTAAAAGTAGGGCATCTAGTTTAACATTTTCTGGAATTGAGAAACTATCCTTGCTGACAGGTACAACATGTCCTTGTTCTTCTTCATCAATTCCGAGAACTTGTTTTAGCCGTTTTGCTGGATCAATAGTGATTAGAAGTGTATTGCGACCCTGTTTAGCAAGATGAAGAGCTCGTGATGTTGAAATTGTCGTCTTCCCAACACCACCTGTTCCGCAAAATATTTCAATCCTCTTATTTTTTAGCATCTAAGTTTCTCCTTCGTTAAACAAAGGAGCTAAGCTTTCTTCGATATTTGATACCAGTGTTTTTGTATCTTTATTGATAAACATTGGGACAATAAGATCATAATTTTTTGATCGCTCTTTAAGAATATCTTTTTCACTTTTTATTTTACTTTCCAAGAATGATGGTAGTTCTCCGAACTCTTCTTGGATGGCCATTGAAAAGACATTATTAAGAATCATCTTTTGAGATGTCACTTTTAAGTCTGTAAGTTTCTGTGTTAGCTCTAAGCCTTCTGTGACAGCAAGCTCTGTTGGAATACTAACAACAACCGCTTCAAATAGCTCTTTATTAGAAATAAAGTTTGTCATTCTATGGATGTCACTGACAAGTGGACCAGATTTAAAAATCTTCTCAAAGTTAATAGGGGATTCAAGAACAGTGAGAATATGTCCACTCGACGGGGCATCAACCACAATGATTAGCTCCGGATCTTTCTCTAGAATATCAATAAGGTGTCCAAGTAAAATCATATTCCCAAGGCTTGGAACAATATTAAAGAGTGCCTTGAAAAATGGAGCTTTCATAATCCATTTTGCAATGGTCTCACTCCCAAGTTTTCTTCCGATATATTCTGTTGCTGAAGACTCCATCTTTAATTGGATTGGAGTTACCCCAAGATCATGGCAAAGCTCATGATTGATATCAGCATCAAAGGAATTGAATAGGACTTTTTTACTAGAATTTTTAGCGATTAATTTAGAGAGTGAAAGGGCCGTCAGTGATTTTCCAACGCCACCCTTTCCTGTGACTATATATAGCCTTTTGAAGCTCATTAGAACTTATAGTAGGCAGTAACTTGTAGCTTGTAGTATGAGCCTTCAACCTCTGGCTGATCATCTTGTTTAATATCGAATGGGTTGTGAATCATGCCGATGATTCCAACTTTAACTCGAGAATTTAGATCAAGGTCAGCTCCTGCACCAAGGTTATAACCAAAAGTTAATTTGCTTCTAGAAGTTTTGAATTCACCTTCAATTTCTCGAGTCATTTTTGGAGAGTAGAAACCTAGTCCACCAACAAGAAATGGGGAGAAGTTATCAAAGTTAAAAAGCTTTGCCTTAATTCCTAAAGCAAGACCAGAGATCGTTGTCTTTCTACTTTTGTACTTATGTGATGACCAGTGAAAATTGGCCATGAAATCAAATGAGTGACTAGCAGAGTAGTTGTAGTATAAATCTGGTGTAATTCTATCTTCACCGTTTGAAGCGAAGTCCCCAGAAAGGAAAGTCTGGCCTAGCCCAACTCCAATCGCGTGGACGTGCAATCCAGATGTCGAAATTGATGCAACTTTCGCAACTTCTGATTCAACTTTCTCAGAACTTTTAGATGAAGTTAATTCTTTAATAGATTTTGCTTGAGTAGAAAAAGAAAAGCCTGTGATTAGGATCACAGGCATTATTTTTAAGCTTTTTGCAAATGTAGATAGCATTGAAAAACCCTTTGAAACATATATTAGACTTGCGTCTATATTAGTTCAAAGTGCTTGTTGTTTCAACTGCTGAGTTAAGCTCAGATGCGTTAAATGCATTTAAAGTTGCAGCTGGTGCTTCAACTGGAGCTTCGATACCTTCAAGAGATCTAATATATCCTGTGAAAGTTCCTTCTTCTGCTCTGATTACTCTTTTTAGTAATTCAACATCACCAGCTCTTGTTGATTTTTTCTCTTGATCAAAAAGAAGTTGGATTTGAGTCATATATGTAATATCGTTTTTAGTCTTGTTATCAATAACTTGAATCTCATGACCTTCTCTGATAATTTGTGCAATCTCTTCAAGAGTTACATAACAGCTTTGGTGAGTGTCGTAGAGCTTTCTGTTTTGGTACCTTTTGATAATTCTAACGTCATTCATTTAACATCCCCTATTTGGTTTTCGTGAGATATAACTCCCACACTTTCTTTATTTATATTAAGATTTAGCTTTCTAAGTAACTAAACTCGCTACCTTGTAACACGTTGCATCTGAAACCGTAACCCATGATGAACATTTTTCAGTCTCCATGAAGGCCTAAAAAAAGCTCAGTTATTTCAATGCTTTACAAGCGTGTTGAAACGAGAATGGGCTTTAGTGCTTAGCGTTTTGGACAAGGCATTTAATAGCAGTGTGCTGTTTTGACTGTCAAGGTCAAATAATAAAAAAATAGCACCGTGCCAAAGATTTTTAGCAAAATAACAAATTATCAATAAGTTGAGTTTAAGCAAGAGCTTGTAATTTGGTAAGACCGAGCAAAATAGTACAATTACAGGACTATGGGAAAACTATTCGAGTCTGAATAAAGACTTAAAGTTGCTGGCTCCATAGACGATGAGCTATTGAGGTCAAGGCCTAAAGCCTTGGTTATAAAATAAGGTTTATTAATGAAAATCTCACCAAAAATTCTATTACTTCTCTTGTTGATTATTACGTCATGTGCGCAAAAGCAGATAGAGAAACCTGTATCAGTTGAGACAGTTGTGAAGTCGAGTCCAAGTGAAGAAGTAAAGAATATGGAGTCCGCTGTTCTTGCGAAAGAAAAAATAGAGCAACACTTAAGCTCGATTGTAGAGGAAGCACTTAGAACAGGTGATGAGGCCGTTAATTATTTGTCGAGTGATCTTTTCTTAAAAGCAAATGATGCTTCACTTAAGGGTGATGCATTCTCTGCATCAATTATATTTAAAGCGATTGTAAGATTAAAACCAGAGGATCTTTACTTGCGTAAAAGATTTGCTGTCGAGTTAATTAAATCAAATCAATTGGAAGATGCAAAAGAACATCTCGATTATCTTATTGGTCACGGCGATGCTGAGCTTGCTATTAAAGCAAAACTTCTTCTTGCTGGAATTTATTCAGCGATGAATAACACAGATAAATCAATTGCTCTCTATAAAGAAATTGTTGCAAAAAAAGGTGGAGAACTCCCAGAAGCTTGTGCGTTCTTATCTAAAGCCTATTCTCGCGATGGGAAATTTAAAAGAGCTTTCTCTGTCCTTGATTACTGTGCGAGTAAGTCATCAGAGAACAAGGCATCTTTTCTTTACTATAAGGCAAGGATTGAATTTGAAAGAGATCGTATGAAGTCTGCAATTAAACTTCTTGAGAGATCGATTGCAAGTGATGAAAACTTTTTTCAAAGTGTTTTACTACTTGGACATATCCATGAAATGAGTTCAAAGAAAGATAAAGCAGCTAAGGTTTATGAAAAGTTCCTTACGAATAATCCAACAAATTATTCTGTTTTAACAAAGTATGTTGATATTCTTTTTTCTGAAGGACAATACGTAGAAGTTATTCCGTATTTAGAAAAACTTGTTTCAATTGATGAGTCAAATTTAAATCTTAAGGTCAGACTTGGAGTCCTTTATACTGAAGTTAGCCGTGTTGAAGAGGCAAAGAGTATCTTTCAGGAGATTTTAAAAGATGTTCCTGAATCAGATAAAGTTCTTTATTATTTAGCGTCTCTTTATCAACAGACATCTGAAAACGATAAGGCTATTGAGTATTTTTCAAGAATTCCAGAAGGGTCAGCTTTATTTCATGAAAGTCATATTCAGATTGCGCAGATCTTAAATGCTGTTGCTTTAGAAAATACTAAGTCATCAGATAAACTATTTGAGTTTGTTTCAAAGAATGCAAAAAAGAGTAATGTCCTTAATGTTGAACTAAACGTAATTCTAGCGGGATTCCTTGAAGCTTCAAAAGATTATACACAAGCCATTTCTGTGCTTGAAAACATAAGATCATTGAGTGAATTCAGTGATGGTCATGAGTATTATCTAGCCGCACTCTATGAGAGAGTACAGGACTTTTCAAAAGCAGATAAGCTTATTAATTCGATGCTAAAGAAAAATCCTAATAATGCCCATGCTCTAAATTTCTTAGGCTATTCGATCCTTGAAAGAGGTGGGGATATGAAAAAGGCATATGATTATATCTCAAAAGCAGTGAAGCTTAGACCACAGGATGGTTATATTAGAGATTCGTTAAGCTGGTACTATTATAAAATGGGGAAATACACAGAAGCCTACGAAGAATCAAAGAAAGCGATGAAGCTTGTTGGCAATGATGTTGTAATAACTAAACATTTAGCCTTGATTTATAAGGCGATGAACAATTATGATAAAGCTAAAGAATACTATGTCGAGGCTTTAAAAAATTGCAAAATATCAGCGGAAAGAGAAGATGTTATAAAAGAATTAGAAGACTTGGAATCTGTGCGATTGCCAGCATCAGTGTCCAAATAATCCTTTCCTCTTGTTCATTAAATTCTAAACAATCTACAAATAAACCTTCTAATGACCAGCTTAAACAAGAAATAAAAGCTGGTCTTTGTCTATCGGCAAGTGGTCGAGGACGAATCACAATGGGTGAAGAGAAGAATCGATTCACTTACCAGTCTGAAATAAAAAATGGCTTTTTTGAGTTAGCAATTGATATTCCATTTAAGGGGCAGGAGACACTCAAGTTACCTCTAACTAAACCTTTTAAATTCAGTGGGACTATTTACAAAAAAACTAAAGACGAACTTTCTAAATCAACTCATAAGAACTTAACAAAAATTTTTGATGCCTTCCTTTTTCGTTCAGCAAAGTTTTTTGCTTTTGCGTCAGGGGAGAAGTCATGTGAAGAAGTATCATGTCTGAGTGGTACAATTGAAAGGATAGATAATGCGGTGATCTATCAGGCTCCAATCTCTAAGAGATTTATGTTTGATTTTGAATTAAAAAATAAAATTTCAAGCTACTATAGAAATCTTTCTATACGCACAATCGATGCGGCCAATAGCGAAAAGCCTTTACTAGCTTTAGACTTGATTGTTGACACGTGTCAGTAGTGCGGTGAGTCTCAAGCAAAAGCTTTTTAATCTGGAAAATCCATCTTAATTTGGGTATAAGCTCTATCTAACCGTTTTTAAAGAACGATTTAACTTTCAAACATCGAGAGGAAGACATGGGAATTATGAAGATTAAAAACACTAAAAACGTGGTGAATTTAATTTCTTTAGCGTCACTTCTTTTTGGAACATTACTTTTAAGTGCATGTTCAAAAAAAGAACAAACAACGGAGAAAGTTTTAAACATCGCTGTTACTGCAGAAGTTAAAGGAATGGATCCAATTTTTGCAAACGATAAATATTCTGCAAATGAAGTTGCAAGAGTATATGAAGGACTTTTGGAGTACGATTACTTAAAGAGACCATATACTTTAGTTCCAAATCTTGCAGAAGCTCTTCCAACTGTTTCTGAAGACGGTCTAACTTATACATTTAAAATCAAGCAAGGCGTAGTTTTCCAAGACGATGCTGCATTTCCTGGTGGAAAAGGTAGAGAACTAGAAGCTGAAGACTTTGTATACTCAATTAAAAGACTTGCGGATCCAAAGCTACAAGGACTTGGATGGTGGCTACTTGATGAAAAAATCAAAGGTCTTAATGAGTGGAGAAATAAGTACGCTGAGAAAGACACTGTTGATTACAGCGAGAAGATTGAAGGTCTATATGCTGCTGATAAATACACTCTTGTATTTAAGCTAAGTAAGCCATTTCCACAATTCTTATACTCTTTAGCAATGCCATTTACATTTGTTGTTGCAAAAGAAGTTGTTGAAAAATACGGAAAAGAATTCATCAACCACCCAGTTGGTACAGGTGCATTCTACCTAGGTAAATTCAATCCATCTTCAAAAAGAATTGAGTACGTAAAGAACCCAACTTTTAGAAAGAAACTTTTCCCAAGTGAAGCAAGTGATGAATTCAAGCATATGCTAGCTGATGCAGGAAAAGAGCTTCCTCTTGTTGAAAAAGTTGTAGTAAACGTAATTTCTGAATCTCAACCAAGATGGTTAAACTTTCAAAAAGGAAAGATTGATTACTCTGCAGTTGATAAAGATAACTTTGACTCAGTAATTTCTGAAGGTAAAAACCTTTCTAAGAAGTTAACAGATAAGGGAATCTCGCTAGAAATTTCAGCATCACTAGATGTTACTTATACTGCTTTTAATCATGACCTTAAACTTTTTGATAACGTCGACCTAAGAAGAGCACTAGCTCTAGGGGTTGACATTCATGAAAACAATAAACTTTTCTATAACAATACTGCGCTTCCTGCTCAGTCTGTAGTTCCTCCAGGGATCGCTGGTTATATGAAAGATTACAAGTCTCCATATAGAGAAAGAGATCTTGCTAAAGCAAAAGAACTTCTTGCGAAAGCTGGTTACCCAGATGGTAAGGGTCTTCCAGAAATTACTTACGATTGTCCAAGTTCTTCAACTTCGAGACAAATTGGAGAGTTATTTAAGAAGCAAATGTCTGATATTGGTGTAAACATCAAAGTTGTACAAAATACATGGCCAGAACTACAAAAGAAAATTACTACTCGTCAGGTAATGCTTTACGGAATTGCTTGGGGAGCGGATTACCCAGATGCAGAAAACTTCTTACAACTTCTTTACGGACCAAACAAAGCTCCAGGAGCTAACGGTTCAGGGTATAATAACCCAGAGTTTAACAAGCTTTTCGCTACAGCTTCAGTAATGCAAGATTCTCCTGAAAGAACAGCTCTTTATGAGAAACTAAATAGAATCGCTGCTGAGCAAGCTCCATGGATTTACGGTGTGCATAGACAAAACTATACACTTCAACATTCATGGTTAAAAAATTACATGTCTACAGACTTTGAGTCAGGACAAGCACAGTATTTAAATATTGATCTTGAGCAGAAGAAAAAAGCTTTAGACAAGCTATAAGTTAAATAATTAGGAGTTCGAGTGAACCTTTGGTCATACATTATTAGAAGACTTTTATATACGATCCCCATCATCTTGGGGGTCTGTCTTATTATTTTCGCAATCTTTAATCTTACAGGTTACGATCCAGCAGCACAGCTACTAGGAAAGCACGCTACAGCAAAACAAGTTGCTGAAGTAAGAAGAGAGTTAGGACTTGATAAACCACTTGCTGAACAATATTTTGATATTGTGAAGACTGCATTTACTTTTGACTTTGGTAGATCATGGACAACGAAGCAGAAAATATCTGATATGATCAGAGAGGGAGCAGGCCCTTCTTTAACTGTTACACTTCCTTCATTTGCAATTTCAACGGTGATGGCTATTTTAATTTCCATTGTCGTTGCATTTTACCGAGGGAAGTTCATCGATCGTTTTTTAGTTGTAAAATTTGTTGGGATGATGAGTATTCCATCTCTCGCTTATATTTTATTCTTTCAGTGGTTCTTCGCTTACAAACTTGGTTGGTTTGAAATTTCAGGTTTTGAAAGATCATTCCCTGAGTTTCTACCTTATGTAACACTCCCAATTATTATCATGGTTGTTCTTAGTATTGGACCAGATGTTAGATACTTTAGAACAGTTATTCTTGATGATATTTACCAAGATTATGTAAGAACAGCGAGAGCGAAAGGTTTAAGTGAAACAGTTGTTCTACTTAAGCACGTGTTAAAGAACTCGATGATTCCAATTCTTACTTATGTTGTAATCCAAATTCCTTTCTTAATCCTTGGGGCGCTACTTATTGAAAGTTTCTTCTCAATTCCTGGTTTAGGTGGGATGACTGTAAAAGCCGTTTTCGATAACGACTTCCCAGTAATTAAGGCCATGACAATTTTATCTGCATTAGCATTTATCTTGTTTCAGCTTTTAACAGATGTGCTCTACACAGTTGTAGATCCAAGAGTAAGACTTAAATAGGAAAGTAATATAATGGAAAAAAAATCAAAATCACTTTGGTATCACGCATGGGAAGGTTTAAGGAGAGATAAGGTCGCTGTAATTTCGATGTCAGTAATCTCTATTTATTTCTTACTCGCGATACTTACATTCACTGGATTAATTGGTTCAGAATGGTCACAAGCAGTTGGTGATTCATATCTAGCGCCTGGTTCTGATGCACTATTTGGAACTGATATCTTCGGAAGGAGTGTTGCCCTTAAAACTTTAAAAGGTGTTGAGATGGCAATTGCTATTGGTTTAATGACTGCGATAATCTCAACTGTTATTGGAGTAATCTTAGGTCTTGCGGCTGGTTACTTTGGTGGGAAAACAGACGAAATTCTAATGTGGTTTACAACTTCATTTTCTTCGATTCCTTACATTATGCTTTTGTTTGCAGTAATGATGGTACTTGGAAAAGGAACTCAAACTCTTTTTATTGCTCTTGGTGTAACAAGTTGGCCGCCTCTATTTAGACTAATTAGAGGGGAAGTTATGAGACACAAAGAAAGAGAATATGTTCAGGCTGCTTCTGCTCTTGGTGCTGGTCACGTGAGAAAGATGCTAAAGCATATCCTACCAAACGTATTTCATATTGTTATCATCCAGTTCTCTCTTCGTTTTCAAACTGCGATTAAGTCAGAAGTTATTCTTTCTTATTTAGGGATGGGAGTACAGGGAACTCCTTCTTGGGGAACAATGATTGATGACTCAAAACTTGAGTTGGCTCGTGGGGTATACTGGCAATTAACTGCAGCAACAATTGCAATGTTTGTTCTAGTACTATCTTTGAACTTGTTTGGTGACTCTTTAAGAGATGCTCTTGATCCAAAACTGAAGGGGAAAGCTTAAGCGTTTTCCTCGGTTTCTTTAAAACCATTCTTTATTTAATTTTCAATGAAAATAACCGATTAGAACTACAGAAAGCGAGATTAACAAGCTTTCTGTAGGGCTGATATTTGTGAAAAATTTCGAATTAAGTTTACAAAATTTGGAACAGAATAAATTTCTAAGTGGGGATTTATTTTGGAATAAAAAATCTGGAAAGAAAGTTTTAATTTCTTCGGCCGGAACTTTTATTGATGAAAATTTTGTTAAAAAATTACTCGAGAAAAATGAAGTTTTAGAAATTGTTCCATTTGGGAATCTAGAATTTCAAAGCGAAATGAAAATCATTCTAGAAAATCTTAAATCTGCTGAACATGAAGTGAATCGAGTCGAGGTGCGAGAAAATCTTCAGGCCCTATTGAAAAATTATATTGATGATTCATATTCCCTTGCTGGTATTGATCTTGTTATTCCATTCATGGAGAAGATGTATGCAGCAAATAAAGAGGTCGAGACAATCTTCTTAGAGAGAAATTCAGAGCTATTCATAAGAGAAGTTTTCATAGCTTCTACTCTTATATGTTTGGCCATTGAAGAAGGTTATCTTGATTTTAATTTTTTAAGAGAAACTTTCAATACTGAGTTAACTGATAGTTATTTTTTGGCAGAAGCAAGGATTGGTGTATTCCATCTCAAAGAACTGGAAAGGTTAAGAGTTGGTGAGATTGAGCAGTTTTCAAAAGAGTCTCTAATGTTTAGATTATCAAATTATGGAGAGAGAGCTAGCTTATTAATTTCAACAGATGAATTATATAAAGATTCACTCATTCAGCTTTGCTCATCGAGTGGGAGAAGTATTGATCATACTGTTACAAGTGATCTTATTGTACTGAAAGGCTTAATTGAAGAAGAAGTTTCTTATTTAAATATAGATATAAAACAAATTGATTTTAAGAAATTTAGAAAATCAATTTCGAGGAAAGAGAAAATTTCAAAATATAGCAAAGTTATTAATTTTGAAGAGGTAAGCTAATTGAGTGATGAGGAATTAAAACACATTCTCATAGACGTATCTGATAGTGTATCAGAAGTCCTCGATGATGTTCTTAGTGAACTTCATATAGAAGTGTATGCGGATGAACTCGCTCGTGATGACTTTGATATTATTTTTACTGAAAATGTATCATACCCAGCAGAGGATGGTGTTCAGGTTATTGTGATTTCCAACGAGGAATATAATGGCCCATTTCTTGTGATAAGTAAGGAGCATCTTAGCTCTCCAGTTGTTCAAAAAGCAATTCGTCGTTACTTAGGTGAAAAGACATCTCTACAATTAGAAGGAATAGATTCTGTTATAGAGATGAAGAGTTATAAAATTACAAATAAGTTTTCACGTGGCTATTATTATGACTTGGTGTCATCACTTGCGAGTGAAAATAATTTCTTATTTGATGTAATTTCAGAAAATTTCTTAAAAGTTGTTAATTCTATATTTAATGATTTTAAATCGCTGCCAATTGAATTTGAAGTGGTTATTTCTGATAGTTTTTATGCTATCCAAATTCACTTTGGACAGGAAAAGTTTAGTTCGAAAAAAGTTGAGCAGATCGGAAGAACTGTGAATGGTTGCTTTTTTGATGGGTACTATCTCGAAGAGGCGAAAACGACTGTTGTTGGGTTGTATTTCGATAAAGAGTGTTCTGGAAAATCTGTCTTGGTTTCTGAAACGCCAATAGTTAGTTCAGGTCATTACGAAAGCGATGTTTATAACAAGTTAGCTCAAATAACTGATTATAAAATAATTGAAGCCCCTGGTAGTGTGAAAAAAACTTCAACCTTATCAAAAGTTAAAAAGGTTATAGACTTTATAAAAAAGACAGAATTCCAAGACGACTATAGTTTTGAACAGAAACTTTCAATGTTTCCAGACCAAGATATTATAGAGGCTCTAGGACAGGATGATTTAGATTTTATTAGAGCCGTTATTTCAGATGGTAAAGTATATGAAGCAATATCTGCTTCAATTTTAGGTCACACAGAAGATCTATTCAAGAATGATGATTTTCCTGAAAAAATTGCTGGAGCTTTAGAAGAGATGGAATTCTATGAGTTCTCTAGTTTTTTTGATTCTGAAGAAGATGCTATAAAACGAATTTCAGGCGTCACTGAAGATTTGACTGAAGAAACGACTTTAGTTTCTGGGAGAATTGATGAGGATGAATCAAATCAGATTGTGAAGGGGTCCAGAGAAGATCTAACTCCAGAGAACTTTTTAGTTAAAGGCTCTCGTGAGAATTTATCTAAAGAAAAATGGAGAGTAAAACGACTTGAGATAGCAACCAAGGTTAAGGAAGAGTTAAAGAATATCGCTGAATCAGGTGTCTTTGATTCTGAAATAATCAAAGATAGAGTGAAGTCAACTATTAGAGAAGGCTTAATGCTTTCTGAAAACGAAGACAACATTACCACTAGTCTTAACAATTCTGTTATTAACGGAGCATCGACTAAGAGTATTGAATCAGAAATATCAACAGATCGTAGTGCTGATGAGATATTTTTAAAACTAGAAAATGATCGTTATAAAGGGCAAATCAATAAAAAGAATGATCAGATAATAAGAATGAAGCGAATTATTGATTCAATGAAGTCTGATTTTGTTGCCAATAAAAAAGCTGAGAAAAGCCTAAAAGACTCACTAAGTTCAGGTGAAGATGTGTCTGCGGAACAGAGGTTAAAGGCGGCAGCTCTTCAAGTTGAAGCTTTGATGAGAGAAGTTAAAAATAAAGAAGTTCTAGTTGAGCAGATGGAAAGAGCTCACGCTCACACACTCAAAAATCGTGATCACCGTATTTCTTTACTCGAAGAAAAGCTTGCTGACTCTGCCGAGGCGGCCAGTGCGGTGACAAGTATCGAGTTTGAAGCCAAGAGTCGTATTAAAGAGCTAGAGCTAAAGAATAAGCAATTTGAAAATCAGTTAAATGTTGCTGAATCACGAATTAAGTCACTATCTAAGAAGTATGACGATGAAATGAAAAATCGTGTTCAAGTAGAAATGAATGGATCGGGAATGACAAAACTTCTAGAGGACGAAAAGCGACGCGTGGTACAGTTATTAGAAAAGATAGCTGCTCTGGAAGGTGAAGCGTCGAGTTCGAAAGAAAGTGATATTGCGATAGAGTTAGATAGTTCTAAAGAGAAAATTAGAGAGCTAGAAACACATTTAAAAGAGTCTCAGATTGAAAGTAAAAAGTATGAACAGAAAATGAAGTTTATGACGTCGCAAATGACAGAGCTTGAAAAGAAACTTAAAAAAGCAGCCGGCCGAACTGGTGGATCTAGCGCTGGTGGGGTTAATGATAAGCGCTTGAAGCAGCTTGAGGGGAATATGGAAAAAATTAATGTCCTCAAGGCAAAAGCGGAAGAAGAATTAGCTAAAAAGCGCGAGGAAGCACATCGCTATAAACAAGAAAATGGTATTTTGAACAATAAGATTGATGAACTTGAGAGAAAACTCGCAAAATATGAAAAAAATGTTGCATAAACTATTGCCAAACTTATAAAAATTCTATAAAAATATCTCACGCTTATGCATACCGAATCTATGCCCAGATGGTGAAATTGGTAGACACGCTAGACTTAGGATCTAGTGCCTTTGGCGTGGAGGTTCAAGTCCTCTTCTGGGCACCATGAAAAAAAGCTCTTCTTAACGGAAGAGCTTTTTTTTTGCCTAATTTTTAAGTTCACTTATTAGTTTTGAATATGATCCATTTTTTCTCATTTCTAATAGCTCAGAATTGATGATGTGGACTAATTCCTTGGTGTATTTATAATTCTTGTTAACTAACCAGTAGAAGTTTTCTACTTCCACGTCAGCAATGGTTTGAGATTGAATCTCATCTGCATCCTTAAAATTCTTTAATTCAATATCAAGAACTTCACGACGAGTTAGTCCTATTGTACAACGTCCTTTAGAGACAAGATCCAGTACACTTGCCAAATCTTTTGAAACCATTTTTATTTTATTATTATCGAGACCAAAGTTTGTGTATGTATATCCAGATTGGCCACAGATGTCGCCTTTTGTATAAAGTGTAGATGCTTTAATATTTGCACTAAAGCTATCTTTGTTTTTTTTATTGAAAAAATATATCGGGGTGAGAGTGTAGATTGTATTTGTGAGTATATAGTCTTTCTCTCTTTGGGGATTTGTAGCTGCATCTACTACGATATTAATGTCTCCATGAATTGCCTCATAAAGACAGCGGCTCCATGGTTTTATAATAAATTTAAAATTTATATGATGCTTGTTAAAAATTTTGGATATGAGTTCTTTATTGAAACCAGATACATTGCCTGTTTCTCCATTTTCGCTGATTTCTGGAATACTGAAAGGCGGCCATCCTGCATCCTCTGCGCAAATAGAAATTAACTCGCCATTAGGAAATGAGTTTGCGCTAACACTTAGAGCAAAAGAAATAGAAATGAGAGTTCGTAAAATAAGTAACATCTTAAAATATTAAAACATTACGGCTCTTAAGTAAATAAATCTTATGTTTTATAATAAAACCCTGAATCTTTTATAAAAGTAGTAAAAAATAATGGCGCTTTACGCTGTTCTGCGTTATGACGGGGCCAGGGGGATTTTATGAAAAGAGTTTTATTCGTAATTAGTTTATTAGCTAGTGTTAGCTCATTTGCATCTATAAGTGAGCGAAATTTCTGTTCTCAAGCAAATATGCAACTAAAGCTAAGTAAAGCAAAAAATAGATTGTCGTTCACAAATCGCGGCGGACTATTTAATGCAGGTGTATGCTGGTGGCATTCGAGATTTACGAGAAATGCAAATTACCTAGCGGTATTTAATCCAAGTAAGCCTGCTTTAGAGGATCCAACAGCCTTAATTAAAAAAATTCGTAAAGGTAAGGAAGTTGTGGAGATTCCTGGTTTTTCTAGTCTTGAACAGTTTTCAAGATATTATGAAGAAGAAATTCAGAAAGTTCTTGAAAGTTGGCAACTTATTGATGGGGCCGTAAATCAGCAGTGGATTGTAGGGCTTTGGGGAAAGAGTGAAGTTTCTCCTGAGAACATGGAAAAAAGAATGAATAAGCTCTATGCCCGTGTTTCTCAAGGTGAAGTTGTATATCAAAAACTTCAAATTGATGGAATTGATGCCCATGCCTGGTTAGTAATTGATATGGCAAAAACAGCTAATGGTTATAAGTTATTGGTTGTAGATAGTAATTATAGATCAACAGATGTTTATACCTTTGAAAAAGGTGACCGTTCTTTTGAGCACCCTTACTATGGTAAGTTTGTTCCTTACACAGGTAGAATGGCAGAAGAAAGAAGACTTAAAAAGACTAGAGCTGAGTTCTGTAACGGGCTTTAGGTAAAGTATAAATAAGAGGTAAGAATTACATCAGCACTTGAAATGCTGATGTAATCGGAGTATTAAGAAGTTAATTATATATTGTTCAATACATTGTGGTCGTTATTTCCGTTAGTCTAAATAAGTTGTTTAGACACTTTATTTCGCAAATATCAATCTTTCTATTTTAAGGACACAATTTATTGCTCAATAAAACCGATGCGTTAAAGGAGCAAATTTTGAATTTCAGTGAATTTCCATTGAGAGACACGTTATTACGTGCAATTGAAGAAAGAGGATTTACAGAACCAACAGAGATCCAACAAGAGGCGATACCATTTCTTTGCCTTAATGATTCAGATTTCGTAGGTCAAGCACAAACAGGTACAGGTAAAACTGCCGCGTTTGCACTTCCACTTTTAAATAAACTTAAGAAGGATACTAAAGCAGTACAAGCGATTATCCTTGCGCCAACGAGAGAGTTAGCGAATCAAATCTGTGAAGAGATTAGAAAATTTTCTGTTCACGAGAGAATTCGTGTTGAGTCTGTTTATGGTGGTGTTTCTATCGATAACCAAGTTAGAAATATTAGAAAGTTTCACCCACAAATTATTGTTGGTACACCAGGTCGTGTTCTAGATCTTATTAACAGAAAAGTTCTTAAGCTAGAAGATGCAACATTTGCTTGTCTTGATGAAGCAGATGAAATGTTAGACATGGGATTCTTGGATGACGTTAAGACAATTCTTTCTGAATTAGGTACAGAAAGAAATATCTGGATGTTCTCTGCAACGATGCCACCAGCAATTTTAGATCTTATTAAGAACTATCTTAATGATCCAAAAGTAATCAAGATTAAAAAGAGTACTCTAAGTAACGAAAATATTACTCAGAAATGTTATGTAGTAAAAGAAATGCATATGAGAGAAGCTGTTTGTCGTCTTCTTGACTCTGTTGAAGATTACTACGGAATTATCTTCACAAAAACTAAGCTTGAAGCAAAAAGTGTTTGTGATGAATTAAATTTTAGAGGTTTCCCTACAGATTCACTTCATGGTGATATGGACCAAAAGCAACGTGACTTCACAATGAAGAAGTTCAAAGAGAAGAGAGTTAAGCTTTTAGTTTGTACAGACGTTGCAGCTCGTGGGATTGACGTAGATCACCTTACTCACGTGTTTAATTTTGGTCTTCCACAAGACCTTGAAAGTTATGTTCATAGAATTGGTAGAACAGGTCGTGCAGGTCAAAAAGGGATGGCGCTTTCAGTAATTACTCCAAGTGAAATGAGAAAGCTTGGTGCTCTTGAAAGGCTTACTAAAGCTAAAATTTTAAGAGAGAAAATTCCAACTCTTGAGCTTTTAAAAGATGCAATGGTTAGAAGAACGATTAATCAATTTGAAGACATTTTTACAGCTATCCAAACTGACGATTCTGTAGATGCTTCATTTGATCTATTTAAAGATGAGTTCGAAGATCTTGATAAAGAACAAGTTCTTAAAGTTCTTTTTAAGCATACATTCCAAGATGCAATGGAAAGACTTGATCGTGAGCCAGTAATTGATGCGAACACAGAAAGAAGAGCTTCAGCTGGACCAAATCAAGCAGGTGTTCCAGATAGAAATGGAAACGTAAGATTCTTCGTAAATGCTGGTCGTGACGATGGATTAACATTAAAAGATCTTTTAATGGGTGTTTCTGACGGTCTAAGAATTGATCAAAGAAAAATTAGAAATGTACAACTTAGAGAGAAGTTCTCATTCATGGATATTCCAGCTACTCACACTGAGCAACTGGTAAATGACGTAAATCTTGAAGTTAACAATAAACGTGTACGTTTTGAACCAACGAAAGAAAACCGTGGCGGTGGAGACCGTGGTGGTCGTTCATACGGTGGACGCGATAGCCGTGGTGGCGGACGTTCATACGGAAACCGTGAAGGCGGTGGACGTGATAGCCGTGGTGGCGGACGTTCATACGGAAACCGTGAAGGTGGTGCTCCTAGAAGTGGCGGTTCACGTGGTTTCGGTGGTAACCGTTCTGGTGGTGGAAACCGCGAGGGTGGAGAAAAGAATTTCAACAGATAATGATATAAAGGGGAGGCTTCGGTCTCCCTTTTATTATCCCGTAATCATAAGTCATCTAAACTACAAGAAGTGTCCAATTCGTTTACACCAATGTAAAGATTCTGTATTCATCTATTAAAAAGCCAATTTTGCTTTATCCTAGTAGAAATAATTAAATTTAGGAGAGAGTATGAAAAAGGTTTTGATCCCAGCTTTAGTGTTATTAAATTTAGCAACATTTGCACAAACGAATACTACAGAGACAAATACTGTAGGCTTAGCTAATTCAGAAAAAACCTTGGATCTCAATATTTCTTTAAATACAAATTCAATGAAAATTGATGGTGAGAATATTGATGGAAATGCCATCGAAGCATCTTTTGGTAAGGAGTTTATCCTATCAGATACACTAGTTACTAAAACTTCACTGAATCTTGGTTTAAATAGTCTTGATAAAAATATTGATGGTTCAAAACTCGATGTAAATCGCATGACAGAGACTGGGCTTTCGCAAAATTTGATATACGTAACAGAAATTAATGGCACAATCGTTAAGCCTTTTCTCGGTGCAGGAGTTGCAATAGGACAATGGAATATTGAAGTAAAGGATCAAGATGAAGAGATTCTAACTGCTGAACTTGAGACTGATTATACAAAGCTTTCTTTAAATGCAGGTGTTGAAATACTTCTAGATAGTGGAATTAAAGGTATCGTCAAGGTTTCACAATCAAAAATCAAATTTGATAATACAAGCGATGTTTCAATATCTGGAACTGAATTTAACGGAACAGCTTCTTTTGATAATGAATTGAGTGACACAAATAGTACTTCAATCTCACTTGGTGTTGGATATCAATTCTAATACAAGATTATAAACACTCTTGATTTGTGGGCCTAATTTATTATGAAAGTTAGGTCCTGAATATCCCCACCAATCCCAGCAGCCATTAGGGTTTGAAAGACCAATGAAGTTTGGGAGAGTCTGTGGGAAAAGTACGACAATATTATTTTTTTCTGCCCACTCTGCTAAACCGACTTCTTTGAAAAATTGATCACCAATATCAAGTCTTGTCTGTTTACACCCATGAAAACTTACATGGAGGTTACAGCTTTTGGTTTCACAAGCTTTTGGTACATAAGCTGTCGCATGTCTTGCCATAAAGTAAAAAGAGCTTGGTGTTAAAGCCCATTGATCCATTTGAAAAAAGCGATCCATTTGGGCTTCACTTCGACCACTTTTCAAATTATAAAATTTTTTTAAGGCCATCTTTGCACCATCAATATTACACGCGCTAATAAATGGAGAAGAGGAATCACTCTGACATTCATTTCCTTTTGAAAGAGTTGGAAATGTGTGAGCGATATCGAGCTTATTATTAAATTCGACTTTCTTTACCCCAAGCATTTTATAAAGATTGGCGGCACTATGAGAGACGCGTTCTCTTACTGTATGATCTCTTTTTCCATTGATAATAAGAACTTTGTCATTGTTTAGGTTTGAGATCGGATCAATAAGGCCTCTATCTTCGAGATCTTTAATTTCTCCAAGAAGATCGTCTGTATCTATTGTGAGATTCTGTTCTTCCATGCAAAGCTTCATCGCCTTCATGACATTATTTTGAGAACAATAGTATGGACCACCTGCGAATAGCGCAGCACCTGAAACAAGATTTGAATGACTGAGGTGAAATTGTCCCGCCATATAGGCACCAGAAGAGATTCCAGAGACAGTGACCGTCTTGTTAATGTGATGAAGCTTTTGAATATCTAACGTCTGGTAATGGTCTATTGTTATCATAAGGTTTATTTACCGTTACAATCGCCTGTTGGCACGCTACTTTTTTGAAAGTATAATATTTATATGAGAAAAGTAATTGTTTTTACTGGCGGTGGAAGTGGTGGGCACGTCGTTCCTGGCCTAACATTAATAGCCAAACTTAGAAATGAAGGTTTCGAAGTTCACTATATTGGTTCAGAGCATGGTATCGAATCCAAGCTAACTCAAGGGCATGTCGATAAGTACTACGCCATTCAGACTGGAAAGTTAAGACGATATATCGATTTTCAAAATGTGAAGGATATATTCAAGGTCTTTGTCGGACTACTTCAGAGTATTAAAATTATTTTGAGTCTTAGGGCGCGTAACCTCGTTGTGGTATCAATGGGGGGATTTGTATCAGTTCCAGTAGTAATTGCAGCTAAGTTCCTTTTTAAGAAGGCTGTGATTCATGAACAAACGACGAGAGTTGGATTGGCCAATAAAATTTGTTCTTATTTTGCAGATAAGGTTTTTGTTAGCTTTGAAGATTCACTCCAATTCTTTCCGAGTAAAAAAACTGTTTTAAGTGGTTATCCAGTGAAAGAGGAATATGAGACGGTTGATCTAACTATCGATATGTATGAAGGGATCAAGCTTTCTGAAATTAAAAAAGATATTCTCTTTATTACTGGAGGTGGAAATGGTTCAAAGCTTCTTAATGACCAGGTTTACAAATCTCTTGAGGTTTTAAAACAGAAATACTTCATCATTCATCAAGTCGGACAAGCTTTTATGCCTGAGTATGTAAATCTTAGAGATGATAATTACATTCCGTGTGCTTTTATTGGTGAAGAAATGCCAGATATCTTTAAGGTCGCTAAGGTTGTTATCTCGCGTTCAGGTGCCGGTACGGTCGCAGAATTAATGGCCCTTGGAAAAAAGTCTATTTTTGTTCCTCTGAAAATTGCACAGAAAAATGAGCAGTATCATAATGCTATGGCCGCCAATAAAAAGCTCGGATCAATTGTAATTAAAGAAGATGATTTTAGAGAAGTTAATTTTGTTGATTTACTAGAAGGTTTTGTGTCAAGTTCTGAAGTTGTTGTACAGACTAATGGAGCAAGGGACTTTCTAGTTCGTGAGATTCAGAAGTTATATCTCAGTTAGTTCCTTTAGAAGGTCAATTCGAGAAATCATTCCAACTAGAACACCTCTTGATGTTATGACAGGAATAATCTTTAGTTTGTTTTTAAGAATTTTTAGTAAGACTTCTTTTAAGTTGTCAGATTCGTTAACAGTAATAACATTCTTTGTGTAGCTAACTTCTTTATTAATGTCTTTGGATGCAGATTGTATTAAAAGATCATACTCTGAGACAATACCTAAAATAGTGTTCGCGTTATTAACAACACAGATTGAACTAAGTCTTTGGACTGAGAGGGTCGTAATAGCGCTCTTGATGGAAGTTGTACCAGATATGGTGACAGGATATTTTTGCATAATATCTTTAGCACACATCTTGAGAAATTTATCAGCATTTGATGCTTCAGTTATTAAATCAATTGGTAATTTAGCCATTTCACACTCTTAGTAATACACCCCGAGACTTAATAGTTTTAATATACTTCGAAAATGGTTTCAGTTTCTTTCTTAAGTTAGAAAGGTGAGTATCAATATTTTGAGATGATGTATTTGTACTCGCCCAAATAATCTCAGCGAGGTGTTCGCGTGGAAAAATCTTGTTTGGATTTGTCACGAGAAGGTGAATGATTTTATATTCAATTGGAGTAAGAGTGACATTAGTATTTGCTACTACAGCAGATTGCAGGTCAGGGTTTAGTGCAAATTCATATCCATCAAGTTTTAAAAGCCCAACGTCCTTTTTTCTTCTGTGTTTTGCTTTTTTTGCTTCAACTTTATTTTTGATACGTGCAATAAGCTCATTGATTGAGACGGGCTTAACAATAAAATCTTGAGCCCCTAGATCAAGGCCTTTAATTAGTGCATCTTCCGATGGATCACCAGTTAAAAAAATCGCAGGAAGTTGAGGATGAGTTTGTCTCATCTTTTCATATAATTCAAATCCATTGATATTTGGCATATGAAGATCAAGAACAACAAGATCAGTCTTACTTGTGTTGAGATAGCCTAATAGTTCAAGAGGGTTTTGAATGAGTTCCATTTCAAACTCAGATCCAAGTAGGTCTCTATAGTTGTTTAGGTTGTCTTTAACATCGTCAACGATAGTAATGTGCATACAAAATCCTATTTTAAAATCTTAAGAAATGCCTTGTAAGTAGTTATATTAGTATTATCTAGTATTTTAAGTCAAAGAAAAGGATTTGGGAAAGTAAATAATTATAATGTAGTAGAGAAAAGGGCCCTAAGGCCCTAATTATATTGAGAATTTTAAGACTATTTACGTTTTACAGAACGCTTGTTGGACTCAAGGATTTTCTTACGAATGCGGATATTTTGTGGCGTTACTTCAACCCACTCATCGTTATCAATCCAATCTAGTGCCCACTCAAGAGTTCTTGGTCTTACTGGAGGTAGGATGATGTTTTCGTCTTTACCAGCAGTACGAACACTTGTAAGTTGTTTCGCACGACATACGTTTGCAATTGTGTCGTTTTCTTTCTTAGCTTCACCAACAACCATACCTTCATAAACAGTGTCACCCGGTTCAATGAAGAATTCACCGTTGTTAAGCAGGTTGAAAACAGCATAACCTGTTACTTTTCCAGCTCTATCAGAAATAATTGCTCCATTTTGTCTTGCTAGTAGGTCTCCCGCGTAAGGGCGGTATCCAAGGAATTCAGATGAAAGAATCCCTTCTCCGCGAGTGTCAGTTAGGAATGTTGATCTGTATCCAATAAGTCCACGTGATGGAATTTCGAATTCAATTCTTGTTCTGCCTTCACCAACTGGAAGCATTGAAGTCATAAGACCTTTTCTTTGAGAAAGTTTTTCTGTAACTGCACCAGTGTAATCATCTGGAACATCAAGAACAGCTTTTTCGTAAGGTTCAAGTCTTTCACCATTTTCTTCTTTGAAAAGAACTTCTGGTCTTGAAACCATTAGCTCGAAACCTTTTCTTCTTAGTTCTTCGAAAACGATTGCAAGTTGAAGCTCTCCACGACCTTTTAACTTGTAGATTTTCGCATCATCAGTTTGCTCATACTGAAGAGCTACGTTAAGACGACAAGCATCTAGTAAGAATTCTTCAAGCTTTCTTGAAGTAAGATATTCACCTTCTTGTCCAGAAAGTGGAGAAGTTGAAACTGAAACGTTAACAGAAACTGTCGGTGGCTCAACTTCAATTCTTGTCATTGGGTCAATATTATCTGTGTTACAGATAGTATCACCAATAGAAACTTCTTCAATACCTGAACAAATTACGATCTCTCCAGCAACTGCTTCAGTAACTTCTGTTGTTGCAAGACCAGCGTAAATTTGAATATTTGATACTTTGAAGTTCTTTGTTTTTCCATTTTTCATTACGCACGCAAAGTTTTGGTTCTTTACGATTTTACCTTGGTGAATACGTCCAACAAAAAGTTGCCCAAGGAATTTAGAGTAAGAAAGGTTAGATACTAAAAGTTGTAGGTGAGTATCGATATTTCTTACAGGTTCTGGGAAGTAGTCACTTACCATGAAGTCAAGAACTGGAATCATGTCTTCTCTTACTTCTCCTTGGTTTAGTGATGCCCAACCATTTTTTGCTGAAGCAAAAATAAATGGAATATCAATATCAAAGTCTTCAAGATCAAGTTCAGTTGCAAGTTCAAGAAGTAGATCTTCTACTTCACCCTTAACCTCATCGATTCTTTGGTCAGGTCTATCAACTTTATTGATAATAACCCCAACTTTAAGACCTCTATCTAAAGCTTTTCTAAGTACGAATCTTGTTTGTGGAAGTGGACCTTCTGAAGCATCAACTAAAAGTAGGATACCATCAACCATCATAAGAGATCTTTCAACTTCTCCACCAAAGTCCGCGTGGCCTGGAGTATCGAGAAGGTTGATCTTTGTATCATTCCATACAAATGAACAGTTTTTAGCTGTAATCGTAATCCCTCTTTCTTTTTCAATTTCACCAGAGTCCATAACTCTTTCTTCGATTTCTGCTCTTGCATCAAAAGTGTTTGATTGTTTTAGTAACTCATCAACCATTGTAGTTTTTCCGTGGTCAACGTGTGCCACGACGGCAATGTTTTTTAATTTGCTAAATGAAGCAGTCATAGTTCTTCCTCTGTAATGTAAATTTTGTGAGAGTATAGTTTTAATGGCGCAATATGTAACTATTAATATTTAATCTTTTTAGAAAAATAACATTAAATATGCTATTAATTGCGTCATAAACTGATGAAAATCTAACATAAATAAAAAAAATGGAAATAAAGTGATTCAAGTATTCGGATTATCGAAAAGTTATGGGGAACGTGTCTTATTTAGCGATGTGACATTTTCAATAAATAAAGGCGAGAGGGTTGGCCTTGTGGGAAGAAATGGGGCAGGTAAGTCGACCTTGTTCAAAATTCTTCTTGGGGAGCTCTCATTTGATACTGGTGATTTGAACATTCCAAAGGCCTATAAACTTGGAACATTAAAGCAGCACATTGAATTTACGCAGGCAACTGTTATCGCTGAATGTATGTCAGCTCTTCCAAAAGAATTTGAATACGAAACATATCGTGCTGAAAAACTACTTTTTGGTTTAGGTTTTACGCAAAAAGATATGGAGAGAAGTCCGAGTGATTTTTCTGGTGGGTACCAAATTCGTATTAATCTTGTGAAGACGCTTTTACAAAAACCTGACTGCTTGTTACTTGATGAGCCTACCAACTATCTTGATATTGTTTCTCTTCGTTGGCTTAGAGATTTTCTAAAGTCATTCCCTGGTGAAGTGGTCCTGATTACCCACGATAAAGATTTCATGAATTCAGTAGTTACTCATACTATGGGAATATCGAGAAAGACTGTTCGGAAGTTCAAGGGTGATACAAATAAATTCTACGAGAGAATTATCGAGGAAGAGGAAATATACGAGCAGACTCGAATTAATCAGGAAAAGAAAATTCAGCATATGATGGATTATGTTGATAAGTTTAGGGCGAAGGCTAGAGGAGCTTCTCAAGCACAGTCAAAGCTTAAGATGATTGAAAAGATGGAGCGTTTTGATGCTTTAGCTAGTGAGAAGAGTTTGGATTTTGCATTTAATTATCAGCCATGCCCGGCAAAAGTTATTATGCGAATAGATGCCCTGACTTTTGGATTTAATGATAAGAATCTTTTTGAAAATATTACTTTTGCAGTTGAGTCGAATGATCGAATTGGAATCATTGGAAAGAACGGTAAAGGGAAGTCAACTTTCTTGAATTGCTTAGGAGAGTTTCTTACCCCTAAGTCCGGTGAAGTCTGGAGGCATTCGAGTTTAAGCCTAGGACACTTTGGCCAGACCAATGTTGACAGGCTCTATGCTGACAATACGATTTATCAAGAAATTCAAAGTGAAAATGAAGATATGACAATCTCCAAGGCACGTAGTGTATGTGGGACAATGCTTTTCTCAGGTGATGATGCGGACAAGAAGATCAAAGTATTGTCTGGGGGAGAGAGAGCGAGGGTTCTACTTGGAAAAATTTTAGCTCGTAAGACAAATCTTCTCTTCCTCGATGAGCCTACAAACCATTTAGACATGGAGTCGGTCGAATCATTAATTGATGCCATCAAAGATTATGAGGGCGCATGTCTCGTTGTAACCCACTCGGAAGAACTGCTTAGAAAGTGTGTTAACAAACTTGTTGTTTTCCGTGAAGATCACGCTGAAGTCTTCGAAGGAACATATGATGAGTTTCTTGAAAAGATTGGATGGGACTCGGAGGAGGAAAAAGTTTCAACTCAAAAAATTGTTGAAGCTGCTCCTGTTGTGAAAAAGAAAAAAGGTAACTCTCAAAAACTTGAAGCAGAGGAAGAAGAGATTACATCTAAGATTGAAGTACTTGAAAACTACTTGAATGTCATAAATCAAAATATCATTAAGCACTCAGAGTCTGGTGATCATGAAAAAATAATGGCCTCTACCGCTGAGGCCGAAAGCGTAAATCAGAAAATCGAGGAATTATTTCTTCGCCTAGAAGAGATTCACGATTTACTTGCTGATTAGATTAATTATCTGGTTTGGTTTGGCGTAGATTTCTTTCTCTGCGCCAGATCGATTACGTACTCTGAAATGCATATAGTTTTCGTTTTTAACTTTCCTTGTCATCAGCATGATATTGCAGTCACCAACTTCTTCTCCCCAAATATAAGTCACATCTTTTTGATTTTTAGAACTGTCTTGGCGCTCAAGTTGCCAAATAATATGGGATATATCACAGCCGTTAAAAATGCTTTTAATACTGAGATCGTTTGGAATCGATATGCATGGGGCTTCTTCCTCAACTATAGGATAATGAATCTCAATATCGGAAACTTTAAATTCTTCTGACTCGGTTATTACTTGGTTTATAGTCCTACCATCTGTGCAAGTATGATCTGGGGAAAAACCAAGATCTGAAAAAGCAGTAATCGTTTCGGCTAATTTTTGTGAATTGTATCGATAGTTATCGAGCATGGATTCTTCAAAGAAGTCATCTTCTTTTGCGTACTCAATACTCGAAAGTGTTCCAGGCTCCTCGTCTTCGGCAAAATAACTTATTAATTGGTCAACATAATCGCAGGCGATAGCCGGAATATTGAACCCTGCAGCGGAAATAGCTGGAGAGAGCTGTCTCGTGTCGTAATCATATCTTATATAGATTGAAATAAGTTCCTGCAGCATAAAGTCTTTAGCTTCTGGAGGAAGGGAACTAGAGCTTAAAGCAATTTCGTAGAGACTATCTTGATCTACTTTGTGGAGATAATTATAAACATAAGTTCTAAAAGCATCATCCGATAATTGTGAGATTGCAGAGGCATCTGTTCCCGCTCTGAAAATTTGTATCTTATCTTCATTTCCTTGTTCTCTGGAAATATATTCTATAGCTTCAGCTCTGTAGGATAGATCCTTGTCAATAATGTTTTCATCGATCCCATAGTTAATATTTCTTCTGATATCATTTAAATTGAGATTGGAATTATTTGCTAATAATGCTTGTTCAATTTCTTCATAGCTATAATTGATTTTACCATCGAGCTTGTCTTTTACAGCATCTCGAGCTACTTCATATAACCTATAAATAGATTCTTTCTGTCCTGTAAAGGGATTTGTAAAAGTTGTCTCTGGAGACTGGGACATGTCGTCGATGACAGATTCGATATCCATTGCATGAATAGTAAGAGATAGAATTAAAGTAAAACAAAACAATTTCATTGGTTCTCTATTTTAAGATATTTTTACGCAATAGAGAGTAGGTATAACTCTCATCTGCTATCTATCGGAAAGTAGATGAGAGTTCTTGAATAGTTGATTGCTGGAATCGGGTACTATAGGTTGAAATAAGCAGTTAGTCCAAGATTTGTTTTATCTGCTCTGATATCATCATAGATAAACGTCGCGCTTGGAGCAATTGAGATATCTCTTGTGAAGAAATAAGTCATAGCAATAAGCTGTTGATTTTCTTTTCTATCAACATCGCTGAAGCCTTTATTTCTTAATTGCTCATAGTTACCAAGGTCTGTTTGAGCGCGAAGAGCAATATTTTGCCTTATATAGTACTCCATTGAAATACTAGCTTTGTATGCCCTTTGAATTTGATATGAGTATAGGGAGATGTCTCTTTTGTAGGTTGGTATATAGATTGTATCTTTATCGAAAAAAGCCTGCTGATATGAAAAAGTACCTGCAACATAAAATGCCCTTGTTATAGGAAGAGCTAGTGCATGCTGAAAGCTTAGGTTGTAATTATAACCATAATCTCTATAGAGCTTTTGAGTATATTTTTCGAATGCTAAGAAAGAAACATTTTGAAGATATCCAAGACGGTAAGTTTTAAAATAAGAAAGCTTTGGATTATCAAATTCTAGATTTTGGTGGTTATCATCAAATTCCTTTTGAAGAGAAGAATCATTAGATTCAAAACTTGAGTGGAAAGGAGTTGTCATATAAGTTCCAACCTGAAGTGAAAGGTTATCACTTTTTGAAATCCTATACTTCATCCCAAGTTGTCCAGAGAGAGATTGAAGGCTTGGCTTTTTTGCTGAATTTGTAATATTTGGTCTTTCGGCATTCATTGGATCACTTAAAGCTCCACCCTTATATGTAAATCTTGAATAAAAACTAAATGATGAAAGTGCTCCTGATAAGTTTTTTAACGTAGGGTTCTCAAGAACTTCTTCTTTTGATTTTGTTACTGCTTCTGGAGCTTTTTTTTCTACTGTATTTTCTTCCGCTGTATACACAGTCAGAGAAGTAAGCATAATTAAAAGAATTTTAAGCATTGTTCTCTCCTTTTAGTGAGTAATCACAAAAAATATTTTCATAATTACTAGTTTGATATGTTGTTTTTTTTGTTAGCGTATTAATTACTGTCGCTGACCTCCATGCCATTAAGCTTGTTTGAGGGTCAGCAATGCCGTGGCAGTGGCGACTGAAATTCATTGCGAAGATTCTATTCTCCGTTGGTAAATTAGCTCGAAGGGAATAGTCTTTCTCTAAAACTGGGCGATTGTTGTTATCAAAATGAATATTAGAAAATAGACTCTCAAGACAGTTTGGGATTCTTGTCTCAAACCCTGTGGCAAGAATAACAATATCGTAAGAAGCGACTTCGTCTTGATCATGCATTGTGTTCCTAGCTGTTACATTAAAATCTCCCTTAGGAGTTTCTGTCATCGCAGTGACCCATCTCATTGGAAGGATTTCATATCTTGTAAATTTCTTTAGGTAGAAACGATCGAGATACAGCTCATTATAAAAATCATCTAAGTAAACAGGTGTATTTCCATCACTCATGAATTTTTGATTGTTTACAATTTCTTCCTTGATCTCACTCTTTACATCGAAGAAACTATTGATAAAATCTGGAGTAAAGAAATCATTTGAAAAAGAAGCCTCATCTAGCGGTTGAAAAGTTTGTCTGTCTGAAATAATTGAAATCTTGTCTGCTCGTCCCCAGTTTTCTTGAAGTCCGTTTCTAAAAATCTCAAGACCTGTCTGTCCACCACCAACGATAAGAACTCTCTTGGCCGTGAAATCTACATCCTTAAGGTTTTTAGACTTCGCGTGGAAAACATTTTTGCCGATATGTGAAGTTGCAAAATTAGGAATTCTTGGAACTGGACCAGTTCCGATACAGATATTCTTTGCAACATATTCACCATTGCTTGTGGCTAAGTGGAAGTTACCATCTTTAAATGTTACATTCTCAACACTTGTATCAAAGAGAAGTCGATCAGCAAGATTTCTTGACACCCATTGGCAGTAATCTTGAAATTCTATTCTGGTAATAGACTTTCTTCCCGTATTCATGAACTGGTAGAAAATACCTTTTTCTACTAGGTAGTTTAGAAAAGACTGTGGATTCGTCGGATCAACAGGAGTGACGAGATCTTTCAAGTATGATGTTTGCATAATTGCATCATTGAAATGTAGCTCCTTGTGCCAAGTAAACTCTTTTTGTAGGTCAAAGAACTTCGATGACAGGTTGGTTTTACTAAGCAGTGAGGCTAAACTTAAATTGAATGGGCCTATCCCAATTCCGATTAGATCTAAAGTGTTACTCATATTTTTTCCTCGATATTTAATGATAATTGCCTCTTTCCTAGGACTGGCTTGAGCCTCTCTCTTGTGTCTCCGTAGCCACGTATAAATCTGACCTTGTTGACTAGAACTTTTTCAAATTTATGAGATGTGAGATCAAGGCTTTCAGAAGGAAGGGGATTTTGATTGATATATTTTCTTAACTCGTTGTTAAGAATTTTTAGAATGTTCTCTTCTGTTTGATTAAATGCTGCAGTGAAAGCACGAGCAACATATCTAAAAACAGTGACGAGATGCCCAGTGAAGAGATCATGGATTAAATAATTTGCAGGTAACTTATCGAGATGTTCGAAAAATGAGAATTCTCTTAGTGCACTGTCTGGAGTAACTCTCAGGTCTCCGTGGAAGTCTTTAATTATTAGACCTGCTGGAGAATGATTTTTCAGAACAATAATAGTATTTTGGCCATGAGCAACTAAACCTATCCCATACTTCATTTGTAGGTGATAAAGCGGAACAATCACTGTATTTACATATCTGGCAAGCCAGTCGTCTTCTGACAAACCACTAAGTTTTACATATTCTGCAATTAAAAAATTATCATTGTGTGAATAAAAAAGAGCTGCCGTTGGTATTGCAATATCACCTGAAGAAATTTTAGAATCTGCCGACTCTCTCCAAATGCAACCAAGCATCTCTTTGTAGCGATAAGGAGAAAATTCTATTCGACTGTAAATTTTATTATTTACACTTATTCCCGCAACTTCTTTCAGGCATATTGTATTTTGCTCTTTGAAGAGTTCATCACTGTTTAGAATATTTTCAATTTCATTTGATAATGAATGACCATATGGAATTACTTTGCTTGGAATTCCTCTGAAAGATGATGTGTTGAGGATTGAAACGGATGTTTTAATATCAAGTTTAGAGTTTTTTCTAGTGTTTGAAAGTGTTCTGATTGAGGACTGTGCTGAAAAATAAGATCCTAACTCACCAAACGAGATGATCATTTTCTCATTAATTAAATCCGCAAATTGAATAACAATTTTATTCTCCCATTGCCATGGATGAACAGGGAAAATGATATAATCACTAATGGAAATATTTGCTTCTGCTAGTAACTTATCAATTGTCTCAAAGTCTTCTGTCGAGAGAGATTCCTTGAGGAGAACATCAACGTCATAGTTGTCATCAAGTCCAAAAGTAGCAAGAGATTTATTGACTGCAATATAAACTAGCTGGAAGCTGTTTTTTGCCTCAGGAGAATAATTTTCTAAATCTTTTGATCCCCATCCTAGTCTTCCTTTGTTCAGAAGTAGCTTTGGATGACCATCGAGAAGATGATTCATTTCACTAAAACCATATTTTGATATTTCTTCAAGTGATAAGTTTTTATATTTATTTGTTATAAATACATCTGAATATAGTGTTTGCTCGAGTTCTTCGATAAAAATTGAAAGTGTTTCATCTGACATTTCTGTGAGATGTTGTGTTTCAAGAAAAAAATCTTTCGCTGATAAAGCTGCAACTTCTTGTGTACTTATAAACTTCTTAATTGTTGTATGATTAATTGAAATAGAGTCGAGTAGCGATTTTCTTGCTGAAAATGTATAGCTTATGCCATTGTTCAGGCTCAGACTAAAACACGAGTCTGAAAGGTTCTCATAGTTGAAAACTTCTTCGAAGTAGAGTTCTTCTAGGGCCTTAGAGATGATTTTTCTCGATGCTAATTGATAGTTATTTTCCACTTAGATACTCCTGGAAAAACCTACTACGGTCACAACGAGTGAGTGCTGCTCTTTTATGAGGAAAATCAAATTCTTTTACAAGTGACCAGCCTGGAAGGGACGTTGCAAATTTAATAACCTTTTTATTATCAGCTCTCGGCTCTCCCCAGATTCTTTTTGTATTCAAATTACTTTGAAATAAGTAGTCGCAGATACAGTTTATTGATTCTATAACATAGCGAGAACCTAGAAACTTTTCTTCTCCGATTAGGAAGTGAAAACCCATATCTTCTGATTCAGGATTACAGTAAGGAGCGATACGATCTCCATAAGCATTGTATACTTCAAAGTATCCAATTGGCTTTTCATCAACAAGACACATTAATGGTGTCTGATAAGGACTCTTGATAAGATTGTGAATATATGTTTTTAGTTCTTCCTTTGGAAGATTCATCTCCCAGAACTCTTTAACGTACCCTTGATGCTGCCAAGTGTAGAAAGTTTCTAAATCACTCTTGTTATTCATAACTCTAAAAGAAATGGGACGTGAAAGTTTCTTCACTTCTTTTGTATACACAATTTTATCAACAGTATTTGGCGTTATAGTTCGAGCATTATGAAATATTGGGTTTGGAATCTTGTTGTAAATAAGTGTTGGATCAGCCATTGTATTTTCATTGTGACTTTCAACTGAACATCTAAAATTACCTTTTTGCCAAAGTGTTTCTGAATTAAGGAGGTTGGAGATAATACTTCTGTCAGCAATTTGATCCCTCATTGATAATGTAAATAGAAAGTTTTTAAATTCATTAATGATGAATTTTTCAAGGTAGCTATCACCGTCAGCCATTTCACTAATAAATGAAAAAGTTGTGTTGATGATAAGATAATATGAAAAAATTTTGTTAACATTTTCACTGTCTAAAATATTCCCATTTTCTTTTTCAAAATTTGCAATTTGATGTTCAAATTTCTTCGATCCGTGTTGAGTGAATCCGCTTCCTTGGCAGTCTTTAAATAGGACTCGATCAAAGAGACCATCTTTAGTAGAAATAATAATGTTTTGGAGATGAGCCCCTAGTAAAACGCCGTGATCTGTAGCGAGTGTGAGTATAGGCTCGATAATTTTTTTAAAAAATGAATTAGAAATAAGTTTAGTTGCTAGAATTTTGTTTGAACTGTAGCTCTTTACAAGTGTGCCAAGTTGAGAGATTTTTGAATCACTTTTCTTTTCGATGAAAGTCGCGAGAAGGTGATAATCTGCACTTTCATTTTCAAAATTGTCTCTTAGTACAAATGATGACTCCTGAACTCCTTTGATGCAACTATAGACTGGTTCACCTAGGATTTTGAAGTTATCATATTTTTTAAGATGTTCTTGTATATATGAAGTTTCTTTTAATTGTGTTACTTGTAGCCCACGCATACACTCATTTTTTGTCAGCACTCGTACAGAGTTAGTCAGTTGCACGGACATGGAAAACTTGATTGTGAATGGAGCTTGGTTACAGTAGAGAGAGCGCATCGAAGATGTTGGGTACCAATCGTTTAGCCCTTCACTTGTTTTGATCTCTTTAGCAATATTTGTAAGCTTTCGTAGTTGCCATGGATGAAAAGGAAAAGGTGTTTTCCCTGTTGGGATATCAGTTATACCTTCAAATTTTGCAAGCTCTACAATTGCATCTTTATATTTTGCAGAAGCAATTAAACTTTCAACTATGTCATTGTCTAGCAGTATCCACTGAAGTTTAAACTTTGAAGCATATTCAGGAGAGAACTTCTCCGTCTCCTTATTTGTCATCCCCTTCTTAAGCTTTGGAAAAGGATGAAATGGGTGTCCAAACAGAAGGTTTTGTTCAGAAGCGATATAATTATCTGACGCTTGTTTGGTCGTCTTTTGTGCGTCGAAAATTCTTTCAAGTTCTTTATCGCTTTCTAGAATATTACTAAGAAAACTTGAATTATCTCCATGTGGAAATAGTTTAGTGATGATAATTTCTTTTAGAGACCCTGGAGTAATGTGAGTTAGATTACCATTCTCTTCAAGTATGTACTCCGATGAAAATTTGTGATTTCCTGTTATTGATATAAAGTCAGCATTAATTATAAGTTTTTCATCCGCTGAGAATGCAATGATTAATTTATTGTTCTTGAATGTAAATCTATCGTCACCTGAAAAATCTCTTAGAAGAGAGTTCAGAAATGATTGATTAGAATAAATTGTTGTTAAGTTATTCTGTTGCATTAGATATCCTATAACTCGAGATGTGGCTTAAAATGCTTAATATCGTAAATATTCCGAGCGTAAAGAGTAGTGTAGTTTGCAATGATCCAGCTGTTAGATAGATTAGTGTAATTAACAGAGCTGGAAATAAAATTTGAAACTTTCTTGTTTTGTAAAATGTATTTAATTTTTTAATTTTTAAATTTCGAATCTTCTTTTTTCGTATTAAGTATATGAGAAGGGCACTTAGTGGAAGAATGGAACTCAGCAAAGAGAATATTGTCCAGATTACTTTTAGTGTCGCCCCGCCAAAGTTTCCGTAATGTAGAGGCTCAGAAATAATGATTGTCTTAAGGATAAAAGGTAGTTCGACTACCTTAACGTCAATCGCCTCATTGACAGATACAAACATGAGTCGTTTAATTTCTCCTTCTTCAAGAAGAATAGAGTAAGATGATGGCGTCGAAAATTCATTATCTGGAAATGAAATAAAATCAACTTCATTTCCTTCTAGATTAGCAAAAGCTTTATTCAATGCTTTGGGAAATTCTGATTTAGCTTCTGCGCTAATTATTTGAGCGTTAATTTGGGACTTGAAGTATAGGTTAATAATTAGTCCATTAAATGAAAGAAACACGCCAGTGAGTGAGACTATTAGAAGCCATGAGAAAGTGAAAACACCGATAGTATTATGAATACTTCCAACTAATGTTCTAAGGTTAGAGACTGGTTTATTATTTTTAAACTTCTTAAGTATCAATATTCCACTAAGTAGGATAAAGATCAATCCAAGACCTATAAGGCCAATTAGATACTTTCCCTTTCCCCCAAGAAGTATATCTCTGTGAAGTTTGAGAATAAAATCAATGAATGTATCACTTGATTTTTTTATGTTTTGAATTGTTTCAATACTTTGATTTTCTTTGTTGTAAACTAACTTCGTTGCTCCGGAGAATTTAGTTTTTCCTTGATCTGTAATCCTAATATTGATGATCTTAGAATTGTTATCATCCTTGGCCAATGATAGAATTTTCTTATTAGGAAATTGAGTTTTTAATAACTCATAAGCAACTAAGAAATCTTGCTTTAGTAGAGGTCCTTCTTCTGAGTAGTGTACTTTCTGAGTTAGCTCTTCTTTCCAGATTAAAATTGTTCCAGTTAGAGCTAGGATGAGGAAATTCATGGCCAGGACTAGACCTAGAATCTTATGTATTTTGAATATTTTTTTAAAGATATTCGATTTTCTCATTTCTTAAACTTCTGTAGAGAGGAGATTTAAATAAGTTACAAATCTCCCTAATTCATCTATAGGTTGGATTTATCATTAAAAAGTTTGAGTAGTCAAACTATTATTTAAGTCTGTAAACATTGTTAATGGAATTTACTAAATCTGGATGGACAGTCGTGTATTTTTTTGGAGAAAATAGTCTATATATGACTTAGTTCAAGATGTGCTGTAGTGCGTTATTATATTAGGAAGGATAATTGTCAAAATAAGCTGCGTGAATGTTGAACTTTCAGCGCAGCTAAAACTAATGAGCTAATACAAATCTTTAGTTTTAAGTTCTGTGATAAATCAAAGATCATCACTATGAACTAAGGAAACAGAGTTCATGCAGTAGCGTTTTCCCGTCGGGGCAGGTCCGTCATCGAATACATGGCCAAGATGGGAGCCACAGCGAGAGCATACAACTTCCACTCGTGACATTCCCCAAGCATTATCTTCATGTAGAGTTACACTTTCTGGGATTGCATCATAAAAGCTTGGCCATCCTGTGCCAGAGTCAAATTTTGTCACACTATTGAAAAGCTTTTGTCCGCAAGAAGAACAGTGAAAGACTCCTGGTCTCTTTTCTTCATTGTACTTACCAGTGAAAGCTCTTTCTGTTCCTTTCTCTCTTGTTACGTGATACTGGAGAGGAGTCATCACTTCTTTCCAGTAGTTTTCATCTTTTTTAGACCAATCAATTTTTTCATAATCAATCTTTGAAAGATGGCTTCCAATCTTATCTTGCGTTTCTTTGGCTTCTGTTTTTCTAAAAATATTAAACATAAAAATACCTAAAATAAAAAATGGGATAATAATAAGAGCTTTTTTCTTCACGTTCACATCCTCTTAAAGGTTCTTGATATTTAGTGAATAAAGCACAACTTCTGTTACATCTATTATAAGCTATGGAAGGTTTGTTTCAATACTTATTGGTTTACGATCATCATCAATGGCGACAAATGTAAACTCACCATGCACAGCTAACTCTCGAGAATCATTATACATATCCTCGAGGTAGATATCGACTCCAACAACAAGACTCGATTTTCCAACCATTTTTACTTTGCCGATTAGTTCTGCAATAGTTCCTCCTGGAATTGGTTTTTTGAAGTCTACCTTTGAACTTGAAACAGTTACTACTTTTTGGCGAGTAAAACGTGTCGCCGTAATAAATGATACTTCATCCATCCATTTAAGTGCTGTTCCACCAAAGAGGGTGTCGTAGTGGTTAGTTGTACTTGGGAAAATTGCTTTTGATACTTTTGTTGTCGAACTCTCAATTCTACGAGATAAGTCCATGTTTCCTCCTGCGGGGTTGTTGAATCTTCAATAAAGGATCTGGCTTCTACTATTGTAGCTACAGTCGCGCGACGGCCGGGACTTTCACCCTGTTCACTTTAAAGAGATTATTTATTTCTTATATTCTTATATGTTTTGATTGCTAACATCAAGACAATTGTGAAAAGGATGAGTCCAACAAGTCCATATCCCATACTTACGATATCCTTTAATACAACAAGGAACACGATAGCTACAAGAAAGATTGTTGCAACTTCATTCCAAACTCTTAATTGGGTGCTTGTATACTTGAATGAATTATTTAGAAGTTGTTTTAAAATACGATGGCAGCTTAAGTGGTACAGAAAAAGTCCAAAGACAAAACATAGCTTTACAATAAGCCATGGATGGTTATTGATTGGAAAGTAATTATGAATGAGGGAAAGTCCAAAGAGAATAGTCACGATTGCAGAAGGCCACGTAATTCCAAACCACAGTCTTTTTTGCATAATCTTAAATTGATTAGATAGAATTTCTTTTTCTGGAGATGGTTTTTCTTGAGCTTCAGTATGATAAATGAAGAGTCTTACAATATAAAAAAGCCCTGCAAACCAAGTCGTTACAAAAATGATATGAAGAGCTTTAAGATAGAAATAACTCATTATTTAACCTCGAATACAAGGAAATGAGTTCTCTGGTATTTTGAAAAATTATTATCACTAACAAAAATTAGAGTCTTGTTTCCATTTGGAAGAGTTGGTCCAAAACACATTCCCTCAATATTATCAAGGAATTGATATTCAGAGTTAAGGTCCTTAATATAGTTGTCCAGATCAGCGACAATTTGTTTCTTAAGATGGGAAAGCTTCGCACCTTTCAAGCTTTTGATCGTTGAAACATCAGTTACTTTCTCGTCAATAGTTACTTTAAAGAGAAGGATTTTAGTTTTATCTACAATTGGGTAGTATGTTCTTTCAGCGACAAGTAGAGTATTGTCATCAAGCGAAAGAATGGCTGGAACTCCCGACTGAGCGCCTGTTGAAGTCATGATGGATTCTAGACTTTCAATTGGCCCTAGGGAGTATGCATATTCAGACATTGGCACAAATGTTGTGCCTGTTGATTTATATTTGGAAATCCTAATCGTTGAGGGAGCTTTAAGAGTAGCTACTTCACTATCTTGAACTAATGCATCTTCAGTTGAAAAGAACATATATTCACCAGAAGGTGAAATTGAAATAGGTTCAAAAGCAAGATTGTCTCTCACTCCACGAGTGAAGTAACCATTGTCTCGAAGAGGAGTAAACTTTTCATCGATCATGAGATCGTTGATATATTTTCCCTCAGATGAGAAAGTAATAATACGTGGTGGATAAATTGTCTTTCCACGAAGACTACCTTCGCTGGTAATAAGAAGGTTTCCATTTTTTAAAATTTCAATATCTTCAAAATCAATAGTATTTTTCTTATAGTCGGCTTCTTTACTGTTTTTTAAGTAAACCATATGAGATGGAGTGATATTTACTTTTCCATCTTTAATCTCTGTTTTGAATTTATAAAATCTTGCTGCTGCAAGTTTTGACCTGTCGTCACTGACGGCAAGAAGCTCATTGGTTTTTTCATTAAATCGAACCCCTGATAACCCACCAAAGGCCTTACCGTCCACAGAGAAGTCTTGAGAGTAGAGGATGTGGTTATTAAGTTTTAAATCAAGAGCTAAAATTGATTGCGTACATAAGAATAGGATCAATAGAAATTTCATAATTTTCTCAAAAAAGAAAGGCCGCATGACTGCGGCCAAGTATTAATTTTTAAATGTCGGAGCACCTTTGATATTTTCTGTGTAGAAATCACCAAACTTTTCCATTTGCTTATGGAATGATGCTGCAAGATTTTGAGCTTTCGTTACATAATCATTTTGATTTGCCCATGACATTTGTGGATTAAGAATATCAGCTGGAACATCTTTTAGTTCACATGGAATTTGAAGTCCAAAAATTGGATCCATTTCTGTTGGGGTATTTGTAACTTCGTTCGCTTGGATTCCTCGAATAATTTTTCTTGTGATCTTTAATGGGAATCTTTGACCAACGCCATATGACCCACCAGTCCAACCAGTGTTGATTAACCAGACGTTAAATCCTAGTTTGTCGATATACTCACCAAGAAGTTTTGCGTACTCAGATGGATGTCTTAACATAAATGGTGCTCCAAAGCATGGAGAGAAAGTAGCACTTGGCTCTTTTACACCAACTTCTGTTCCTGCAAGTTTCGCAGTGTACCCAAGAACAAAATAGAACATTGCTTGTTCTTTAGTTAGTTTAGCTACAGGAGGAAGAACACCAAAAGCATCTGCAGAAAGGAAGAAAACATGTTTCGGAGTATTTCCACGAGATGATTTTTCAAGTTCTTCGATGAAAGAAAGTGGGTAACTTGATCTTCCATTCTCAGCGAGAGTCATATCGTCAAAATCCACGATACGGGTATTTTCGTCCATCACAACGTTCTCTAAAAGAGCACCAAACTTATTTGAAGCTCTATAGATTTCAGGTTCAGTTTCAGCAGACAGTTTATATGTCTTAGCATAACAACCACCTTCAAAATTAAAAGTTCCCGCTTCGCTTAGTCCGTGCTCATCATCACCAATTAGGAATGTTCCTTCGTCTGTTGAAAGTGTGGTCTTACCAGTCCCTGAAAGACCAAAGAAGATTGATACTTCACCATTTTCGAGACGACTTGCACCTGAGTGCATTGGGAGAATATTTTTTTCTGGAAGTCTATAGTTCATGGCCGCGAACATACTCTTCTTAATTTCACCCGCGTAAAGTGTTCCACAGATAATTGTTGTGTTTGTCTCAAGGCAAGTTACAACCGCTACATCGTCACGAAGATTGAACTCTTTCGGATCAAGCTTTAGTTCTGGCGCGTGAAGAATTGTGTAGTCAGTATTATTAAAATCTCTCATCTTCTCTCTAAAAAGATGAGTAGAGAAAAGCGCATGATTAGGGTGAGTCGTAACAAGACGAGCTCCGATATTATGAACTTCGTCAGCACCAACTGATCTCTCCGTTACGAATAGATCTTTTGAGTCATTTAAGAAATTTAAGACATGTGACTTAAGTTTTGCGAAAGTTTCTGGAGTCATCGGGTGTAGATTATTTTCCCACCACACAGTATTTTCAGTTGCAGCTGATTTAACGATATATCTATCGTTAGCCGCGCGCCCAGTATATTTTCCTGTCTTAACAACAAGAGCACCATCCTTAGTTAACTTTCCGATCCCTCTCGCTACAGCTTGTTCAACTAGTTCTGCACGAGATAGGTTAAAGTAAATATTATTCGGACTTCTGTCGAGGTTAATACCTAGGGATTGATAAAAAGATGTCATGATTTCTCCAATTCGTATTTGATACTGTTAGTCATTTTTTGTTGTGACTCAATTTAACTATATTTAATGCCATTTGATAACTGCTTTTTTGAGGCATTTTTACAAAAATAGTGTGAGAATATATCGATGTTTGGAGCCGCATTGAAACGGTTGAAACTTTAATAGAATTTGATATATAAGTAATAGAAAAAATGTATAATTTTGCGCTCTGCGCACTTGGAGAGAAGGCCACAGATGAAGAAGCTTAGTTCTACGGAAATTAGAGAAAAATTTCTTGAATACTTTGAGAAAAATGATCACTTAAAAATTAAACCAGCATCAATTGTTCCAGAGAACGATCCTACGCTTCTTTTTATTAACTCTGGTATGGCACCTCTCAAAAATTACTTTCTTGGAAGAGAAGTTCCTCCAAGTCCAAGACTTGCTAACTTCCAACCATGTATTCGTACAAAAGATATCGATGATGTTGGAGACAGGCACCACCTCACAATTTTTGAAATGATGGGGTCATGGTCAATCGGTGACTACTACAAAGAAAGAGCATGTGAACTTGCTTATAATCTTCTTGTTAAGGAATTAGGTTTTCCAGCTGAGAGATTATACTTCACTGTTTATGGTGGAAACGAAGCTATTGGTATTAAGCCAGACTTTGAATCTGTAGAAGCTTGGAAGAAATGTGGAGTTCCTGAGGACCATATCGTTATGCTTGGTGATGATAACTTTTGGGGACCAGCAGGGGACACTGGTCCATGTGGTCCATGTACAGAGGTCTTCTTTGATTGTGGTCCAGAGTATGGTCCAGAATATAAACCAGGTGGGCACTTTGATGATGTTAGTCGCTACATTGAAATTTGGAACGCTGGCGTTTTCATGGAGCTTAACAAAAATAAAGACGGAAGCTTTGATCCACTTCCACTAAAGTCTGTTGATACAGGTTCAGGTCTTGAAAGACTTGCCATGGTCATGGGTGGACATGACTCTGTTTATGATACAGATCTTTTAAAGCCACTTGTTGATCTTTCTAGAGAACTCATTAAAACTGATGATGTAGCAACTAATCGTATGCTTTCTGATCACATGAGAGCAACGGTAATGATCCTTGCTGAAGGTGTAATGCCAAGTAATGAAGGTCAGGGATATATTCCAAGAAGACTAATTAGAAAATGTGTTGCTGCTTGTATTTCTCGTGGTGTTTCTCATCCAGACTTTACTAAGCATGTTGATAAAACAATTGAGATTCTTGGAGATAATTACCCACAACTAAAATCTGCAAGAGAGGCGATTCTTTATAACCTTTCTCAAGAGGTTGATGAATTCGTTCCGACTGTTAGAAACGGTTTAGAGATGATTGCGTCTGAATTGCAAACAAATAAGAAATCAAATGAACTATTTCCAGGGAAAATTGCATTTGAACTTGTTACAACTCATGGTCTACCTCTTGAAGTCATTAAAGCAGAACTAAAGAGTAAGAAAATTCCATTTGATGAGAAGGGATTTGAAGAGTGTTACGAAGAACATAGAAAAACTTCACGCGTAATTTCGAGAAAAGGTTCGACTTCTGAAGACCAAGCAAAAGTTGAAGAGGCATTTCTTTCAGAAGAAAATACAGAGTTTACTGGATACGATAAGACGAAAGATCTTTCGACTGTTGTAAAAACTTACTCTTCAGATGGACAGACAATTTACTTCTCAACTTTTAAAACACCATTTTACGGTGAGTCTGGTGGGCAGGCCGGAGATATTGGTTATGCGACAACATCAAACGGAAAAGTGGAAATTATTGATACAATCAAAATCAAGGGAACTCATGTTCATGTGGGACATGTTATTGAAGGAAAACTTGAAGAAGGTGATCAAGTTGAATTAGTTGTTGATGAAAAAAATAGAAAAGCATCAATGAGAAATCACACAGCTACTCACTTACTACACTCAGCACTTCATAAAGTTATTGGAACGCATGCTATTCAAAAAGGTTCTTCTGTATCTGCTGATAGACTTCGTTTTGACTTTCAAAATCCTGGTGCTGTGACAAAAGATGAACTAGAAAAAGTAGAACTTCTTGTTAATTCTTGGATTATGTCAAATAACTCAAAGACAACTGATCTTTGTGGCTATGAAGAAGCAATAGAAAAAGGTGCAATGGCCCTTTTTGGTGAGAAATATGATTCAGAAGTTCGAGTTGTTTCTTTTGGCCCTGAATCTGTAGAGCTTTGTGGTGGTACTCACGTTAATGCAACTGGTGATATTGGATTATTCCTTATCACAGCTGAAAGTTCAGTGGCTAAAGGTGTAAGACGTATTGAAGCCGTTACTGGTGAAAAGGCAATTCTTCTAATGCAGGAGAGGGCGAAGTTTTTAAGAGACGCTTCTGAGGAGTTAAAAGTAAAGCCAGAAGAAGTCGCTACAAAAATTAAAGAACTTAGAATTGAAATGAAAAATAAAATCAAAGAAGCAAAGGAAAATGCGGGAAGTGCTTCTTTGGAAAAAGAAATTAAACTTGAAGTATCTGGAGTTAAATTCTTCGCAGGTGTGACTAGTGGTGATCCAAATGATCTTAAGGCCATGGGTGATGACCTTATCAACCGTGGAGAGTATCAACTTATTTGTCTTACAGGAAAAGACGATAAATCTGTTAAGGCATTTGTTTGGTCAAATGATTCTTTAAATAAGAAAGTTAAGGCCGGTGATGCACTTAAAAATATTCTCGAGGTAATCGGTGGACGTGGTGGTGGAAAGCCGCAATTTGCTCAGGGTGGTTCACCTGAAGTTGCAAAATTACCAGACCTTGTGAAATACCTAGAATCTGACTTCCAAGCTTGGTTATCTACTAAAATTTAATCAATATAGTCGCTATTTCATAATAAATAGCGACTACTTTTCTCTCATTTTCATCTACTTATAGCCGATAAATTATTACTATTTACAAAAAATAAGGTGATTCTATGCCCAAGCGAGTTCCACTCGTTAATGATTGGATAGAAAATTATACTAACTCAAAAATGGTGATCTTATCAAAGAATTATTCATTAAGTTTCGGAGAATATTAAATGAATAAAAATATTGAAAAACAGAAAACTGGATTTATTCAAAAGGTGAAATTCTTTCATTGGATTGTCTTAGTTCTTTCAGTTGCATTGACACTAGTTGTATGGAAAATTACAAAGAAGCAAACTTATGATAAGGAAAAAGTTCGCTTTGACAGAGAAGCTGATCAGGTCGTTAGTATTATTATTGAAAGAATGCAGAAATACGAAGAGGCGCTGTGGAGTGGGGTAGCCGCAATTCGAATGAATGGGGATAAAATATCGAGAAAGGAATGGGAAGTATTTAGTCGAAAATTCCAAATTGAAAAAAAGTATCCAGGTATTAATGGAATAGGTGTAATTTACAAAGTTTCAAAAAATAACCTGAAGAAGTTTATTGATTATGAAAAGAGATTCTATCCAGACTTTAAGCCTTATCCAGATCATGAGAAAAATGATAAGTGGGTAATTACTTATATTGAGCCAGTGGAAGATAATAGAAAAGCTGTCGGTCTTGATATGGCACACGAACAGAATCGTTATCAAGCGGCTTTAAGGGCCGAAGAGACGGGCCAGGCGCAGGTTACTGGACCCATTGTTCTAGTTCAAGATTCAAAAAAAACACCTGGATTTCTTTTCTATACGCCTTTTTATAAGAATGAAAATATTTCAACAGCTGAAGGTAGAAAGGAAAATTTGATTGGCCTTGTCTATGCTCCGTTTGTGATGCGAAAACTTATGGAAGGTGTTCTTGATGAGAAGCTACGCGCAGTTAGTTTGTCAATTAGTGATGGTGATTCTGTTCTTTATAATGAGTTGAGTGAAACAAGAGATACACCAAGCTTTAAGAGCACAAAAAATATAAATATCTATGGTAGAGTTTGGAAAGTTAGTATCGAGACAAACAAGCTTTTTAATAAAAATACAAATAATACTCTGTCTAAATTAATATTAGTCGCAGGATTCTTGATTGATTTTCTCGTGTTCTTGCTATTTATCTTCCTCTCTAATTCAAATACGCGCGCTATAGAATATGGTGAACGTATGGCAAAAGGATATCAAGAGAAAGTAAAAGATTTAGAAAGGTTGAATAATGAGCTAAAGAAAGAGAATTTTGAGCGTATTGAAGCAGAGAAAAAAGCTGAGTATGCAAACGTGGCGAAAAGTAATTTTCTTGCAAATATGAGTCACGAAATTAGAACCCCACTAAATGGAATTATAGGTATCTCTGATTTGGTCAGTGAAGAGAACATTCCAGAAAATGTTAGAGAAGATATCATACAAATTAGAGAGTCAAGCCTTAGCCTTTTGCATATTGTTAATGACATCTTAGATTTATCAAAATTGAATGCTGGAAAGCTTGATCTTGATTATGTGGTCTTTAATATTCGCGATTGTTTTACAAGTGCAGCTTCTCTTTTTAAGGCGAGTGTCCTATTAAATGAGATCTATCTCGATCTAGCAATAGATCAATCGGTACCTGAGTTTGTTGGAGGTGATTCATTTCGTTTGAAGCAAATCCTTTTAAATTTAATTGGAAATGCTATCAAGTTCACTTCTGATGGGGGAGTTAAAATCTCATTAAAAGTCGTGAGCTTGATTAATGATACTTATCTTTTTGAATGCTCGGTTCTTGATACTGGTATTGGTATATCTGAAGACGCCATGGGGCAATTATTTAAATCATTTGAACAAGCGGATAGTGGTATTAGTCGGAATTTTGGAGGCACTGGATTAGGACTAAGTATATGTGCGAGTTTGGTTGAGCTCTTTAACGGAGAAATAAAGGTAGAAAGTACGGAAGGTGTAGGATCAAACTTCTCTTTCACTTTCCAATTAAAACATGAGAGCCAAAAATTATTAGATCCAGAGGAAAGAGAACAATCAATTCAAAATTTTAGTGATATCAGTGTATTATTAGTTGAAGATAATAAAATTAATCAAGTTGTAGCAAAGAGATACCTTGAGAAAGCGGGGGTGAAAAATATTACTGTCGCTTTAGATGGACAGATTGCAGTTGATCTTGTTCGTGAGAAAAATTTTGATATTATTTTGATGGATATTCAAATGCCAGTGATGGATGGATTAACATCGACAAAGCTGATACGAGAGTTCAATAAAAAAGTTATTATTGTAGGGTTGTCTGCCAATGCCTTTGATGAGGATAGAGAAAAAGCCTTGTCTTATGGCATGAACGATTACCTTGGAAAACCATTGAAGTATAAAAGCTTAGTCGAAGTGTTATCTAAGTGTATAGCGGTAGTTCAAACTCATAAGTAGAGCCTTCTCCTTTGGTACTTTTAATTCGAAGCTCACTGTTGTGTTGTTCAAGGATTCGTTTACAACTTGCTAAGCTAAGTCCTACTCCTTCGACTTTTGGGAATAGGCTAATTTGAGTGAAAGGTTTCATTAATGCATTAAGCTCGTTTTCCTCAAAACCTTCCCCGTTATCAATGTATTTAATACGACACTTATTTTCTTGAAGCTCATGAGTTATGAGAAGTTTTAAAGGCGTATTGCTTTTTTTAAATTTCATTGAATTTTTAAAAAGATTAATGAATAAAGTGTTTAGCAGAGCTTCATTGCCTTGAAGCATTGGGATTTTATTTCTTATTACTTCACAGTTACTCTGAGCAAATTCCTCAGAAAGAATTTCTTCAGTCGAGTTGATAATATTATTGATGTCAACTTCATGAAAATCAAATTGTTTATGGGTAAGTATAGCGTAATTGAGAAGGTCATCAACGTTGTTGATCATTTTGTTAATAAGCGTATATACTTTTTGTCCATACAATTCTATTTCATTAAACTTTCTATCTTTAATATCCTGATTAATAATTTCGACAAATGAGCAAACCTTCTTTAGCGGAGATTTAATGTCATGTGTTGCTACATAAGCAAAGTTTTCGAGTTCCTTATTTGATTTTTCAAGATTTGTAAAAGTTTCCTTAATTGCTACTTCCATTGTCTTCATCTTAGCTTCTAGTTCCTCAAGTTCATCATTGGTACTTGATTGGTTTGTTGTTTGATTTTCTGTTTTAAAATTGAAATGACTAATCCGTTTAGATTGATTAATAACTTTGGATATAGAGCGTGAGAGTTCAAAAGAAATTTTACTTATTAATAAGTAGCTTAAAGTAATTATTACGAAATAGCAGATAAATATAAATCTTAAGAGGCTTTGAAAATTAGAGTCGATTTGATTTATTTCTTTTGATCTTAATTCGATAAAGTATTTTTCAAGATTTTTAAGAGCTTGTATTGCTTGAGTGTCATCTACTCTAACCGTTTTATCTATTTCTATAATTGATTTATTTTCATTTCTTAGTTTCGTGATGACCTGTAACTGAGAGTGGTAGAGTGCGATTGTATTTTTTAGTGTATCGAGTGTATTCTTTTCTGCTAATGATAATGGACGAAGCTGCAAGTACTCTTCGATTTTCTTCAATGCTTCAGATAGGGTAATGTCTGCTGTTCTTAGGTATTCACTATTACCCCTGAGCACATAATTCTTAAATGCATGAATTCCTCTTCCGTAACCAAGAAGTGAATGAATTGTAGAAAGTTTACCTTGTCTTTCCGTAACATTATTCAAAAATATTTTTATGCTATCATTTGATTTTTTGAGATAGTAAAAACTTGTCGCTTCTGCAATGAAGAGTAGTATGATTGGTAATAAACCTATAATTAAGAGTTTCTTTGTTATTTTCATAATAATGAAGTATATGCAAAGTTACTCTGTCAGTGAAGGTAAGTTATTGTAAATATTATGATCTAGGTTTGAACCTATATCTAGGTAATTGTGAACGGATTCTTAATTTTTTATATAGTTTACTAAAGATAACTTTAAGATTTAAGGCATTTTAAAAGTTAGAGTTAACCCAATTGGCATATTATTGAATCCGATTTTTTTTGAATTACTTTTATCTGCGATATTGAATGGCCCTACTAGGATTTGATCATACCAAGCATGTGTAAAAATATTGCTATTAAGGTTGTAGTTGTTTCGATGATATTGCCAACAAAACGCCAGGCCCATTATAGTTCTTCCAATATTTTCTTCTGTCGTTGCACCAACATGAGCAAATGCAAAAAGTGCTGAGCTAAAAATTGCTCCTCCCCAAATTCCAACAGTAGAGGACATTGAAGGAAATAGAAATCCTCTAAAAAGTGCTTCTTCTCCCATTCCAACCGCAGCAAAAGTAAAAATCGACTTCCACGCATCTGTTCGAAGAAGGCGATAGAGCTTTTCTTGATCATCTTCTCTTTCTGCATCTTCGATAGCATGATCTCGCGCCGTACTTCTGTTATAAGCAGCAAGTGATAAGAATCCGACTGCAATAGAATCACTAGCATTGAGTGGATTAAACATTTGTGCGTAATCATAGAAAATAAAACTTTCTCTATTACTTGGAGTTCCTCCAGCATCTCTCCAGGCATCATACATACTGTAAAAGGCAATATTTAAGCCAAGAGTTCTAAGCTTAGGGTCCTTCATGGAAAGAAGGCCAACAGATGAAACGAAGTAACTAGCTCCCTCCCAGTGACTACCATTCATTGATTGCCCAAGACCTGGAATTATACTACTCAAGCCCTGATAGGCTTGTGCTCTAACAGAAGTATTTAGAATGAATAGGCAAAGAAGTATAAAGGTCTTCATAATATCCTAATGAATATGAGATCTATATTCTAAATAAAAAGAAGCGAGAAACAAACCATGGGTAAATTTGGGACTTAAAGAAAAAGCACCCCGAAGGGTGCGTAAAAAATTAATCAATTTTAGTTCTAACAGACTTCTTGAAGTAGATACCAACAGTTGTTGCATCGTCTCCACATAAAGTTGCTGCATCAGAAACTGGAGCGAGAAGAGACATTGCTCCATGGTGGTAGATATACTTTACTGGTTGAGCGAAAAGTGAATCTAGGTATTCTTTCCCTTCGATACAATTTTCAGAAGATCCTCCATTTACTGGATAAGCAGCAGTATCAGTTTTTGTGAATGTCCAGTTAACGTTATCAGCTAAACCAATCAAGTTATAACGACATTCAGTTCCTTTACTGTGGTAAGAAGCAACAAACTTTCCGTTATCAAGAGAATAGTCTGTCGTCATATATGAGAAGAGAACCGCTCTTGTTTTAAAATCTGTTGGTGCTTGAGTTGGTACTCTATCTTCTCCACAAACAAAACCTGCATGTTGTGCTAACCAACGCTCTTGAGCTGGGAAGTTGATATCTTGAGCAAAAGATGAAGTTGCTGCGATTAGTGTCAGTCCAAATAATAATTTCTGCATATTTCCTCCTTGGGATATTTTTCACATATTGTATGCTTATATTAATAAAAGTTTGATAAGTCAAACTGCTTGTAACGTGTTAGTTTTATTGTTAAAAATGTAAACTAATTTGTTTTTAGCCAAGGGAGATATGTAAAATAGTCAGAGAGATTTATAGCTAATTTAGTATTAAATATTATAAATGGGAGAGCTGCCGTGCTCCCCCTTCGCCAAAATTATTTTCTTATAAAACCGTCAATAATTACGCCGATAAATGTAGTGACAAACAAAAAAGCAATAATATAGAGGGAGAGGTTACTTCCTTTGTCTTCACTCTTGCTATTGTTCTCAACATCTTGCTGTTCATTCATTTTGAATTCCTCAAATGTGGTTAACAAATTTTAAATACTAAGAATTAAGAAAAAAGAAGTAAGGGTGGACTTAAGCCCGAATATTTTTTGCTATAGGACTCTTTGCAGAGTTGCTTAGATTGAAGCGAAAAAGTTTCACCTAAGAGACATTTGATCGGAAAAACTTTATTCGTATGATGATAAAATGGTAGAGGAGAGGAATCTCCTGAAACTTCTGACTTTTCAAGTCGATCACTTTGCAGAAGACTCTCTACTAAATGGGGAGAGGAATAAATCTTATCAATTTTTTCTTTAGCTAAATCTTGAGTAAAATTTAGAAAGCAAAATTTCGTTAAAAAGATTGATAATATAATTATGTAGTAGATTCTCATTCAACTGTATTATATCTCTGTTGTGAGAATTTAACTACTAAGTAATTTTCAAGAATAAGCGCCAAAAATTTCGTAGACCTATTATTTCGATTGCAGTGATTTTCTTAGATTAGTGGTGCCCGGGGCGAGACTCGAACTCGCACAATGTTGCCATCGGCGGATTTTGAATCCGCTGCGTCTACCATTTCGCCACCCGGGCTTGGAAATGATATTTTAAGAATTTCCAGACTGTGTGTCAATGAGATTAAAGCCTCAAAAGCTTCAATGCCTGCTTCGTCGTAAATCTAAACTCAGAATCAGGTAGTCTCTTCATTAACTCCCTACCGTCGATGATACAAGGGTGCTTGATATAATCGATTAAGTAGTCTGGAAAGGTCCAAAGTTTTTTTACAATTTTCGCAACAGGCGAAAGTATAGAGACAGGAAATGGCACATAACTATGAGCAACAAGTTCTTTGGCTTCTTTTAGAGTAATTGTTTCTTCTGGTGCAACATTATATATACCAGTTTCAACATTAAATAAGCACTCACTAATAATTGAAGCCATATCCAGTTCATGAATAAATTGAAATGTAGGGTTGAAATCAATTGGTATTGGTGCAATCGATGACCTTAGGTACTGACTAATAGTATTATTTATTTGTGGACCAATAATATTACAAGGACGGAGTACAATTGTTTGTAGCTGATCTTTGTACTTCCACATCCAGTTTGTGCAGATTGAGTCCATCTCTGTTACATCGCGAAGCTCTGGATACTTGATACTCGCCCTTAGTGGAGCATCCTCTTTAATGAAAACTGGATTATCTGAAAGCGCGCCATATACATGATGAGTCGATAGGACAATTACTTTTTGAAGTTGATACTTAAGTGCAAGCTCTAGAATTTTGTTTGTTCCAATCAAATTGAGATTTAATCTTTCTTCTATTTCACTCTGTGAGGTCGACTTTGAATGGCTCATTCTTCCAAGGTGGAAGAGGGCGTCGATATTTCTCTCTCTAAATATTTTTTCGAAATTTCCACGAGTATATTTGATTCTCACAAACTCAAAATTTGGAGCAGTGATTTTCACTCGAGGGTTTCTAGTATCAACACCAATAATTTTAATGTTGGGATACTTTCGCGTGATAATTCCACAAAGAATATTTGCAAGTCCTCCTGAGGCACCAATAATTAGAACGCTTTTAATTTCTTTCATTTTATTTTCCATGTTTCTTAAAGATAAAGTTCCTTCTCTTTTTTAGCCCTTCATCTAACATTAATTGAATCGTTGATTGAATATGATCTATATATTCATCAAGCTCTTTGTCTGAAGGATCCTGACCAATTAATGATTGTTCAACTTTAATTGGTTTTCCGATATAAATATCCATCGGTGAAGGAAGGGGAAAGTAGTTTGCACTTATTGGCATGGCCGGCAATCCAAGCGCTTTTGCAAGACCTTTTGCTTGATAAACAAATGGAAATGTTTCTTCTGCGCCAACAACAGCAACAGGTAGGATTTCAATATTCGCACTAAGTGCCATTCTATAAAAACCTTTAGTGAATGGTTGTACTTTGTAAAAGTCCTTTGTACTTTTTGCCACACCACGAACCCCCTCCGGAAACACGAGAAGAGATTCGCCACGCTCTAGTAGATTTTGACAGTTGTCGCGATCTCCGAGAACTGATCCACATTCACTGGCCCATTTATTAATAAAAGGAAGATTAGTAAAGAATCTCTCAACCATTGGACGTACGATTCTTGGGGGCCAAACTTGAGTGGCGAATGCTGTGCCAATCATCAGTCCATCGATAGCAATCTGCCCACTATGGTTTGATACCACCATATATTGTTTATCTTGGACATTCTCAATTCCAAATGTTCGTACTTTGAAGTAGTTCTTAAATACTGGAAAGATCAGGTTTAGATACTTCTTTGCACTTTCAAAGTTGAGTCCCCAGGGATCAGTTCCTCCTTGGTACTTCTCTTCTAAGTAGCTAAAAATATTATCAATATTTTCAATTTTTTCATTTTTAAGAAATTTAAGCACGTCTTTTCCAAGTATAAGTAATTGATTTATTTATATTTTATCAAAGTTACAAACCTCTACCAAACTAGGCAGGATGTGCTAAAATATTAATCGACAGTTATGTTTCGTTTAGAGGAATGTATGCAAAAACAAGAATGGAAATTTAAGCTTCATAAGCTAATGAGAGAATGCCAAGACGAAATCTCGAAAGCTACAGTTATTGGGAAGAAAATGATTACAGCTTCTCAAACTAATTCAAACTTACATGAAAATTATGAGGAGCTAGGTCGTTTAGCTGCTAAGCACTTAAAGGCCGGGATTCTTGAGTGGGAAAATCCACGAGTTAATGAATTACTTGAGGAAATTAAAAAATGTGAAAAAGACCTTCACCATTTCGAGAGTGAAGTCAAAGATATTAAAGCGAAGTGCGACGAAAAAGAGTAAGCTAGGCTTACTCTTTTATTTTTTCTCTCTCAACATGTAATAAAAGAAAATTGATTATCGCTGACTCAAGAGGAGGAATACCTGTTCCTTTCTCCGCTGAAATGAAGTGAAGTTGTTCAACCCATGATGACTCTTTAAAGATTCTTGGTTTCAACTTTTCTAGAGCTGAGCGCTCTTTCTGTGTTTTAAGTTTATCAAGCTTGTTGAAAATCATAAACGTGTGATGACCGAAAGGCTCTAAATAGTCTCTAAACTCTAAGTCACTATCTTGCATGGGATGGCGTGCATCTTGAAGGTTTAGCATCAGAATTTTTTCGTTCGTTCCTGTAAAGAATGTATGCATCAATTCTTGCCATTGAGTTTTCATCTCTTTTGATACTTTTGCATGTCCATACCCTGGAAGATCGAATAAAAAGAACTCTGGTGTGTCTTTGTATAGTTTTCCTTCAAGTTCTAGTCCGAAAGAGAAGATATTAATCTCTCTCGTTCTTCCTGGAGTTTTTGAAATACGGGCAGTATTCTTTCCGAAAATAGCATTGATTGAACTCGACTTACCAACATTACTTCTGCCGATGAATCCGATACCAATTGCATTATTATTTTTTAAGAAGTCCTTTAATTGATTAGGGTCGCTTATACCATATCTGAACTTTGTCGATGATTTTGAAATTTTAAAATCCATTATTTACCTCAAACTTTGTATAGATCCAGTAAATTGGAGGATCTATGGCAATACAACTATCAAACAATAACCCTCTTGTAAAAGAGAGCTTCGCAAAAATTGGGACAGAACTTGAAATATACCCCGTTTTTGGAAAAAAGCGTACGATATCTCTTAATCGGAAGATACTGATGATTAATGAGAAAAAGGGACAGTTTGCGGTGAATCCTCACCAGATAAAGCTGTCATCAATCTCAGATGAGGAGCAGAGCTATCAATTAGAAAACTTTCAGGACGAATTTAATGAATTCTACACACTTAAGGTTACTAAAGGACAAGGCTTTAAGGTTAATGGACAGCTCGTTAAAGAAGCCTATTGCTTTGAAGGCGATGTCATTATGATTGGACTCAATAAACTAGTCTTTAAAAACTCAGATAAGAGGCTTAAAAAGAAGTTGTATTCATATATCCCTAAATTACCAATGTTGATTGAAGGCGAAACTGGGACGGGAAAATCAACTCTAGCTAAGAAGCTACATGAGCAGTCATCTGTTCGTGGAGACTTCATTCATATTAATATTTCTTCATTTCCTGCTAGCTTAATTGAGTCAGAACTTTTCGGACATGTAAAAGGAGCTTTTACCGGCGCCATTACAGAAAAACTTGGTGCGATAAGGAGTGCGAGTGGGGGAACACTTTTTATTGATGAGATTGACTCACTCCCTCTTGAATTACAAGTGAAGTTACTACTATTTCTTGACTCTAAAAGTGTACGTCCAGTTGGTAGTGACAGTGAGTACCATAGCGATACTAACTTGATATTTGCTTCGGGACAAAATTTAAAAGAGCTCGTTAAAAAAGGAGAAATGAGAAAGGATTTTTTCTTTAGAATCTCTAGTGGGCAGTATATTTACTTGCCATCTTTGCGTGAAAATAGAGAGCAAGTCGCTGAGTTATGTATGGAGTTTGAATTTAAAAATCTCGTTACAATCTCAAGAGAGTTAATATCATTTTATAAAGACTATGACTGGCCAGGAAATATAAGACAGCTACGAGGGCATCTTGAAAAGAAGATGTATCTCACCAAGCGAGGAAGACTTGTATTGGATAAAACTGATTATGAACTTTTAGATATAGATTTTGATCTAGGAGAAACAGAAGAGAATTTAATATACGACTTTGAAAGTTATAAAAAGAAATTCTTCTTACGTGCTTATCACCGCTGTGGAGAGAACCTGTCTGTGACCGCAAAGAGAATGGATGTTGCTCCAAATACAATTAGAAGAGTACTCGATTTAGCCATTAAGGATTGATTGAATATAAACCTCTTCAATGGTTCCATCTATTTTTAGATCTTTTAGAACATTATTTAATTCTCTTTTAATCTTATTTCTTAAAATAATTTTCCCTTCTTCTTCCATTGGAAAAGAGGGGATTATTGGTTGGACATTCTTGTAAATGCGATCTCTGAGAACGTATTCATTTTGAATTTTTTCAAAATACTTGGCAATATATCTATTACTTGCTCTAAAAGAGAAATCTACCAATAGAGTTTGCATTCCTTTTCTCTCTTCGATGTAAATTGGAATATTGACATCATTCAGTTGAAGACTCATTTCCGTATAGTGACGAAATTTAGAACGAGAGTGTGCAAGTTTTTCAGAATCCATTGTATCAGAATAGCTACTAGGCTCTCTCACTACTTCTTTTGCCATCTTATTATCAATTTCACTAGCTTGTTTAATAACTGTTATACCTGTTAGAGTTATGGCCATCATTCCAGCTGTTCCAACCACGATTGTTGTAGGTTTAAGTCCACTCAACCATTTTTGAGTTTTTATAAAAAGTGGTGCAAAGAGAAGCGAAACCCCAGCTAAAACTTTTTTTGGTGTAATACTTTTGTAATCATAGCTTTTAGCCTTGACGACTTTTTCAAGAGCTGAAATTTTTGCTTTTTCACTTTTCTTTTTTACATCGCCAATAGACTTTAAAGTGAACTGCTTACTTTTTGATATTGATTCTTTGAAATTAATTGTTGTTTTCTTTCTGATGATATCAGTTTGTGCGACAGTTTTTTTGACAGATTTTGGCGTAAGTTTTAAGACAATACGAGAGAGAAAATTGCTAATCACAATTAAAATCTTATTTATAAAACTCTCAATCTTTAACCAAAATTTCATTAGCCTACCTTCGTGTTGCCAACTCACTTTTCGACTTTTTAGAGCAGATCTTTACTAAAGAGCTAGAGTTTAGGGCAAATATGTCCGCTATTTAAAAAAAAGGTCAATTTTCAGAAGAAAACCTAGGGGCTTCCGAAGAGATTTCGAGTTGAGTGGAGTAAGGAGTAATTGATGAAAAAGCTTGGTTTTTTCGCCCTATTTATTATTTTTCAGGCCTGTGGGCCGATTTCGATTAATCGTAGTTTTCTTGATGAGATGGAAAATGAAGGGGAGCAGTACTTGGTTCCTGGACAGCATTTCTCTCGCGTTTCTGGTGATAGCGAGAAGTCTGCCTATCCAGAAAGAGCAATGTTCGAGCGTACGCCAGACAAGGAGAGTGTTTATCCTGAGATGACGGAGAGACAAAGAATTGCCGCGGAACTCAAAGGAAAGCTTGCTACACTTACACCTCAACAAAGAAATTGGTTTGATGAGCATGAAGACTTATTTCAGAGTGATTCGCAAAAAGTATATTTTCTAAGTCTCGCGGATGGGGAAAGAGATGAGTATCTTGCGAATATAACGGGAAAAGTTATTGGACAACAAGCTCGTCGCGCGCCGTCATCAATAGTGAAATATTCGCCTCGTGGAGGGCGAGAAGTCATGCTTGGAATGGACAAGGCACAAGTTGTTCAGCTTTGGGGGAACCCGCATCAAGTCGATGTTGCAGGTAATCCAAGACTTGAAAATGAGCGTTGGACTTTTTATGAGCAAGGCGTAAAAAAGTATATTTATTTTGCTCGTGGTAAGGTTGAAGGCTGGTTCTTAGAATAGCTTGAAAACCGACCCCTAATGGGATAAATAGGGGTAATTACATATTTTAGGGAGAGAGGGAATGACCCAAAAAGACACAAAAGTCTTTTCAATGACTGGCTTTGGAAAGTTTCAGCTTGAAAGAGAAAATTTACAAGTCACAGTCGAAATCAAGAGTGTCAATCATCGCTTTAAAGATGTGCGCTTTAAAATGAGCTCGCATCTTTCTCCATTAGAAATAGAAATGAGAAATGCCATTAATGCGAACTTTAAAAGAGGGAGCTTTGACATTTTTATTAATTATAAGAAGATTGATACAGGTACAAGATTTGATGATTTCGATGAAGACAAAATTAAGGCCTTCTTGAAGAAAATTAAATCGATGGCCGATGCTGAAGGTGTTGGCGTTAGTGTCAAACCGACAGAATTTTTAAGATCTGAATTTCAAAAAGATCAAGATGACACTTTTTCGGAAGTGCTTCTTGAAATGACAAGAGAAGCTTTTCCTCACGCTATTGAAGAGCTTAAGAAATCAAGAAATATAGAAGGTGAAAAGCTGGTCAGTGTTTTAAAAGAGCATCGTAATCACTTTGAAGAAAATTATTTAGAGATAAAAAAACTTAGTGGAAGTTTTGAAGATACTGTTAAAGAGAGACTTAATAAGAGATTTGAAGAGTTTCAAAAGGTAATGCCTGTAGATGAACCAAGGTTCATGCAGGAAGTAATTTATTATCTTGAAAAAATGGATATTCAAGAAGAGCTTAATCGAATTCAGATTCATCTTGAAAAATTCGATTCAATTTTTGAAACAGGTGGAGAAGTTGGAAGACAACTAGATTTTCTACTTCAGGAATTAAATAGAGAAACTAATACAACAGGTTCGAAATCATCTCTTGAGGAAATTTCATCGCGCGTGGTGCAAATGAAAGTCCACATGGAAAAGATTAGAGAACAGGCATTAAATTTAGAGTAATATGGAAAAAACTGGAAAAATTATAGTAATTGTAGCCCCTTCAGGAACTGGGAAATCAACTCTAATTAAGAGATTGAAAAAAGCATGCCCTGAGCTATTAGAATCTGTATCATATACGACACGGAAGATACGTGAGGGTGAAGTTGATGGTGTTCACTACAACTTCATCACTAAAGAAAACTTTCTTGCGATGAAAGATGCTCAAGAGTTTTTAGAGTGGGCACAAGTTCACGGAAATTACTATGGAACAAGTAAGAAATTTGTAGAGAAACAACTACTGGAAGGGAAGAGTCTACTTTTTGATCTCGATGTTCAAGGAACTGACTCGTTTAAAACATACTTTAAAGATAGTGCAAAAGTTATTTTTATTGCACCACCATCAGTTGAAACTCTTCAAGAAAGACTTCTTGGTAGAGGGACTGAAACTGAAGAATCACTAAAGCTTAGACTTTCAAATGCTCTTGGAGAGTTGAAAAGAAAAGATGATTTCGACTATTGTGTCATTAATGATGAGCTTGAAAGGGCATATCAGGAATTGCTTTCAATAGTAAAAGGTATTTTAGGATAATATGTATCAGCAGCTAGATTTTTCACATGAAAGAGAATTGAATATTGAAGAACTTTGTCGAAGGGTAGAGGCATATTATCCAGATGCAAATTTTACTTTATTAAAGAAGGCCTATAAATTTGCTGAGAATGCACATAAGGGTCAAATGAGAAGCTCTGGGGAGGAATATATTATTCACCCAATTAACGTTGCGGGAACACTCGTTAAGCTTCGAATGGATATAGATTCAATTATTGCTGGTCTTCTTCACGATGTTGTTGAAGATTGTGATGTGAAGCCTGAAGAGCTTGAAAAAGAATTCAGTAAAGATATCGCACAGATTGTTGTTGGTCTGACAAAAATTTCTAAAATCAAATTCAAAACAAAAGAAGAATCTCAAGCAGAAAACTTTCGAAAGATGGTTGTGGCGATGGCCAAGGACCTTCGAGTTATTATCGTGAAGCTTGCAGATCGTATGCACAATATGAGAACTCTTCAGTATGTATCTGAAGAGAAGCAAAGAAAGATCGCGCAAGAAACATTAGATATCTATGTTCCTCTCGCAAGTCGTCTGGGGATTAACTCAGTTAAGACTGAGCTTGAAGATATTTGTCTTCGTTTCCTACATCCTGATATTTACTATCGTCTTGCAGAAAAGATCATGATGAAAAAATCTGATCGCGAAGAGTATATCGCTGATACCATCAGTATTATTCAAGATAAACTGATTGAATATTCAGTCAAGGCTGAGATCAAAGGAAGACCAAAGCATTTCTATTCGATTTATAAGAAGATGAGCGCGCGTGCTGTAGACTTTGATCAGATCACTGATATTCTAGCGTTTAGATTAATCGTTTCCAATATTACAGAATGTTATAAGACTCTAGGGATTATTCACTCATCATTTACTCCTATCCCTGGACGTTTTAAAGACTATATTGCGATTCCGAAAGTTAATAATTATCAATCTCTTCACACAACCGTAATTGGACCAAAGGCGGAGAGGATTGAAATCCAAATCAGAACAAGTGAGATGGATGAGGTTGCAGAGAGAGGGATCGCTGCGCACTGGAAATACAAAGAAGGTGTCGTCGCTGGTGGAAAACAACTTTCGTGGGTACAAGAACTTTTAGAATTTAATCAAAATATCGAAAGTAATGCCGAGTTCATGAGTCATATTAAGAATGACCTTGATATTGGAGGTGTATTCGTATTCACTCCAAATGGGGATGTTTTTGAACTTCGCTATGGGGCAACTCCACTTGATTTCGCTTACAGTGTTCACACCGAAATCGGTCATCGCTGTGTTGGGGCAAAGGTTAATGGAAGAATTGTTCCTCTTAAGCATACATTAAAGTCTGGAGACACTATTGAGGTTCTAACTTCGAAATCTCAGACTCCAAATAAAGACTGGCTAAGTATTGTTAAGTCTTCAAAAGCGAAATCAAAAATCAAGGCCTGGCTTCTACGTGTTGAGCGTGAGAAGAATATTGAAGTTGGTAAAGAGACACTTGAAAAAGCATTCAAAGTTCTTGGGACAACTCTTAAGGCCGCGATTAAGGCCGGTGATTTTGATAAGGCCAAAGAGCCTCTTGGTGCGAAGAGCGATGATGAGATCTTTGCGCATGTTGGTTCTGGTAAACTAAGTGCTAAGAGAGTAATTGAAGTAATCCCTGGTTATGAACAACCTGACAAGGATGAAACTCTTCAAGAAAAACTAAATGAGATCAATACTCTTTCTGATAAAATTTCTAAGACCGCGAAGAGAAGTTCTCATAAAGATAATGCTGTTATCGTCGATGGAATGGATGATCTGATGGTTCGTATGGCCCGTTGTTGTAATCCAATTCCAGGGGATCCAATCATTGGTTATATCACTCGTGGTCGTGGTATTACGATTCACCGTGGTGATTGTACGAGATATGATACAGGTGAGGTGGGGAGACAGATTCACGTCGAATGGAATCCTGAATTTAGTTTCAGACATCCGGTAAATATTCGTGTCATTACCCATGATAGACCAGGTGTTCTTTCATCGATTTCTAAGTCGATTAATAACCTTGGTGTTAATATTCGTTCTGCTATTGCTAAATCAACTCAGGATAGAAAAGGTAGTTTTATCTTTGAGATTGAAGTTAAGGATTACTCTGAGCTTCTAAAAACAATCAGTGGCATTGAAGGTTTAGAAGAAGTAATTTCTGTCTCAAGAGCGTAGTAGGTAGGGAGGATTTTATCCTCCTTATTGTATATTCAGCTTTCTCGAGTCAAATATATTGAAGAAGTCTCGCCCCTGTTCTTTCACAAGTTTAGGAAAGCTTTCAAAATTTTCGACGAAGTCTTCCTTTGTAATTTCCTCTTTGAGTTCGTATCCCTTGTTTTCGAGCTTGAAGAGCTTCATTACTTTTTGATCAGCAATGAAAACAACTTTGATTTTTGGTTTATCACTGTTGTTTATGACTTCGGGCTCTTTTTCCTTGCTTGGAATATTATACGACTTTAGAGAAGGTGCTGAAATTGATCCCACTCCAGATGATGAATTTGACTTCCCACTGTTTGGTAGTGAGGCTGGACTTCTTGTTGTCGTTGCACTTCTTGAGGCAGCGCTTGGTAAGGCATCTGAAAATGTATTACTGATGCTTTCTTTTTTTCTCTGTGCATCTTCTCTTTTATCTTTAGCAATCTCTTCTTTTGACTTTGGAGCTGCAGGTACAATATTTGTTCTTACAGCTTTTTCTGTCTTGGTGTAGAAGGGAGTATATTGCTTGTTGGAATTAGCTTTGTTAACAGAGTTATTGTTTTTTGCTTTAAACGTAGATGGGGTAGGCTTATAATCTTTTGCCTGCGACCAATTGCTACTTGTTGAATTCTTTCTGTGATCATTTTTAATTTCAGCATAGTACTGCTGAGCTTCATCAGGATACTTGCTTTCTATATCTTTAATAGAGGAGATATTATCTTTTTGTGGTACTGTTCTTGCGACTTTTCGAAGTTCTTTCTTAAGCTGATGAAGCTTAGTAAATATCTGCTTTCTTTGCACAGGGTTTTGTGTCTTAGAAAGTTGATCGATTAGTGAATTAAGTTCAGTTGTAATTTCAGTAGTTCTTATTACATCTCTCTCATACTGTTTCTTATGTTCAGCGATTGCAATCTTTCTGTTGATTATGAAAAGACTATCGTCTTCATCAATTCTAATACCGTATTTATTTTCAAGTTCTGGCTTATCTTCTTGTTGATATTCTTTCACTAGTTGCTGAATTTCTGGAATTATTTCATTTGTTGTTTCACTGTAGATATCGACGCCAGCTAAGCAGGAATATATCAGAATATTGTCAATGTTTATCTCATCATTTATAAGTGAAGAATTAAATACACGAATGTCTTCATAGTTGATTGAATATTCATTTTCTGGTATCGATAATTTATCGCATAGTGAATCGATTGTCTCTGTTTGGCATGTGGAAATGTTATCTTCTTTTAGTAGTGTTTCGATAGTATTTGAAACCACCGCATTTATTCCCTCACTTATGAGTAAACCTTTTAGCAGATAGTTAAGTGTCTTTTTTGATTCATCATCTTTACATTGTGATAAAGACACAATTTCTTTTTTACTTTTCTCTGGAGGACAAGTTTCAAGCTCTAAACTTCCTAGGGATTCAATCTCTGGAAGAATGGTAATAGCTTTATATTGTAGCTTGTTTTTATTTTCATCTTCATTCTTACAGAATGGATCTTTAGCCCTTTTTGATTTAGGAAGTTTGCATATGCAATTATTTAATGGGAAAGGAACTAAATCTTTTTCTGATTCAAATCCTTTTATTTCTACATTTTTATTCTGACGACAGAAATCAGTAAAACTTTGTTTAACAGTATAATTGATAATATCATCGAGATCAGATTCTGTTTTTACAGTTGGATTAGGATTGAACTGAGTGCAAGAAATAATAACATTTTCAATCTTCCTAATGCCTGTTTTGCAGTAGTAATCTTTATATCTCTTATAGTCTTCATTGGCATAAAGAAGACCATGATATGAAATTGATAATATAATTAGTTTTAAAGTAGTTTTTTTCATTACTTGTTCATTATCGTCAAGTATCGAAAAAAAGTTTAGTGTCTTTTAGCAAATTGTTGAATTTAATAGGTTTGGTGGCATTCAAAAGAGCTTTCGAGTGCCACTGTTAGTTGGTAATTATTTATTTAATTCATTTAAGAAGCGGTCGTCAACTCCGAGGTATGAATCGTAGTTAGTTGATGCTGAACCTGCTGATGTACTAGATGATGATTCTTTGTAGTACTTCGTATCGTATCCAAGAGTGATCGTTGTACCAACATAATAAACTTGCTTGTATGGATTATCGATATCCTCGTACGAAAGATCTACGTCAACGAGAAGAGCTCCACCACTTGCTCCTGAAAACGAAACAGTTTGAACTCCAAACTTTCTTCTGTCATAAGCGTTAAGGTTAATAAACTCTTGTGCTCTTATCTGGTCGTCATATGTTAGTGTTTTCCCATTGTCTCCTTTGAGATTATCTGAACTATATCCTGCAGAAATGACCGTTGTTTGATTATCATATCTAATAAACTCTGATGGGTGCATGGCCAGTTCAGTTTCAATTAGAGCCGGCTTAATTGTAGAAAATGGGATTTTTCCATTAAAAGAGAGTACTGCTGAGTCTCTTTCTAGGTTTAATTCCTCAATGTTAAGATCTTTAACAATTTTTAAGCCAGACTTTGTTGTTGTTTCCCAAGTGATACTTTTTATATCATACTTTGATTCGGTTTCTGTGTTACCAAAACAGTGACCTGCAGATTTGATAACACGACTTGATTGGCCAGGGATTGCTGAAATTAACGTACCTGAACAATATGAAACTTGCCTATTTGTTAAAACCGTTTTGATTCTTCCTACCGCATCAAGATAAGCTGGAGATGATTTTGTTTTCTTTTTTCTTCTGTCCGCTTTTTGAAGTTCTGAAAGGTCAGTATAGTAAGTTATTCCATTCTCGGAGAATGAGAGTGCACGAGTTGCAATTTCTAAAATTTCAAGATTAGAGCTGTAGTTTTCTGGAAGTGTAATTTCCGGCTTAGAAAAATCGCATTCTTTAGCAGTTGTAGAAAAAGTAAACACTGTTAAAACTGTGATCAATTTAAGTAGTTGTAACTTCATAAATACACCCTTTATCTTGATTAATATGTATATTTATAAGCAAGTACGATGCCAAAAATAAAAATATTGCGTGTATATTGGTATCTAACTTGCAGAGTTGTCAGTATGAAAAAACTTATTTTGATACTTACATTTCTAGGCTTTTCAGCAGCTTATGCCAACGACTGTAGACGCTTAAATGTGTCCAATAATTGTTCACGTGACAGAATTTATACAAACCGGATGGAATTAATTGCAATTAAAACGGCTGTATTCTTAAGTGATAGAGGTCTTAAAACTCTCGAGGATTATGTAAGTTTAAAAATATCTCGAATGAGCTCACAGGAAATACTCGATTTTAAATCTGATTTTAAAACTCTTTTCCTAGAAACTTCTTATAAGAGCTTTATCGAAGCTGCAAAGAAATCGAGTTATTGGAATAGAGATAGAAGACTAAACAATGCTTCTGCAACATTGGCCATGTTGCTAATGAAGAGAGAAGAAAGTGACATATTCAATGCATCTGAAGTTAAGTTTATTTATGCATTACAGAATTTAGACTTTATTGAAAATAAGGTTATTAATGATTTTAATCTTTCAAATATTGTAGTGAAGCTGACAGGGGCAGTTGGAAACAATGAAACGGTTAATAGAATAAGCGCACAGGCCCTTCTTGATACTATGGAAGTTGCGGAGTGCTTAATTGATATCACTGAAAGCGATGACCTCTATGGCGATATGCTTGCCTATGCAGACAAGGTTGAAAATACTGGCTCGGGAATAAAACTGAATGGTGAGCAAATTTTAAGCCGCCCTCTTCTTAAGCTGGAAAGGCTAAAAGTACCAAGAGAAATCGAAGTGATAGATAGTCGCAATTCTTTGAGCGGTCACACTAAATACACTAGAAATGAAAGTAGCGGACTTGATGCTATATTTGAATATTTTAAGTCATATAGTAGTAGTGAGTATGCAATAATTTCAAAATCAAATAAAACGATCAAGATATATGAGGGAGATCGTTTAGTTTCTGATGATGTTCTGCAATCAAAACTTTCTCTTGATGATAGACGCAATATTGGTGGAGCTGGAATATATTATCTAATGGGGAATAAGCATCTCTATAATAGTGATGGAACTTTCTTTAAAACTTTAGAGGATTATATCTCGTTAGACGATGGATCTGTCGTTATCATCCTTCCTAGTGATGAACGTTCGCATAATTTCAGAGTGAAGAACCATGAGCTTGCTTTTAATTCATCAAATTCAAAAGAATTCTATACGGCCTATAATTATACAGGAAGAGATCATCACTTTATTCCAATTAAATTCAAGGTTGAATCTCGTAGTCAAACAAATGTGGAATTTGCTGAAGCACTTGAATCTGAAAAGAGAAATTTAATGAAATTGTATGGAATGGACTCTGATACTTATAATGAATTAGCGAAATTTGCTTATGGTGTAATGAATGTAGAAACCCAGTATGGAGAATCACTGAAATATAAAATTAAAGAAACTGCACCAATCTTAGTATCAATAGCTAAAGGTAATGGGCTAAATGTGAAGCAAAACTCTCGTGGCCTCACTCAGATGAAAAGAATCCCAAAGTTGATTGTAGAGTCTTATAGGATAAAGAAGTCAGAGCTTGATCAGCCTCGTGCTGCAGCTGTTGCGACGGTTGGCTTTGCTTATGAGCTACTTCAAGATCTTAAGAGAATTTCACACCATCATAAAGATATTAATTCTACAAATATCTACGATTACCTATATTATCTCTACCAAGGAAAGCGTGGGGAGATTACAAAAGGTACGGCAACACCGGATAAAAATTTAACGATAAGAAAAATTGAAGCTTCAAAGAGAACTATTGAACTATCTGATGTTTTTAATTAGGGCAGTACTTAGAAATACTGCCCTCGAGTTTATGATTACTTACTTGAGGCAAGAAAGTCGATAAGCGTTTCAACGCTTTGACCACTACCTCCTCGTTGAACAAGTGATGGCTTTGCTCCACTTGTCCATCCAAAGATATCGAGGTGGGCCCATTTCGTTCCCTTTGTAATAAACTTCTCAAGAAAAAGAGCGGCCGTAATTGAACCTGCATATCCCGAGCTACCAGCGTTTGTCATATCAGCGAAGTCGCTGTTGAAATCTTTAATGTACGGTTGATATAGTGGCATTCTCCACGCAAGATCATTCATCTTGGCTGAACTTCTTTGTAATGCTGTTGCTAGGCCGTCATCATTTGAAAATAAACTTGCAATGTCTTGCCCTAACGAAACCTTGCCGGCACCTGTTAGTGTAGCAACATCAATTAGTACTTCAGGTTTCTTGTCCAGAGCGTAGCTAATAGTATCAGCAAGTGCTAAGCGGCCTTCTGCATCTGTATTGTGAATTTCTACACTAATACCCGCGCGAGACATATAGATATCACTTGGTCTCGAAGCATTTTCTGAAATTGCATTTTCTGCAAGTGCAAGATAGATATCGACATTCTTTTTAATCTTAGAGTTTTCAAGCCATCTCGAAAGACCAATCAGTGTTGCAGAACCACCCATGTCTTTCTTCATTAGTCTCATTCCTGCAGCAGGTTTTATGTCTAGACCACCACTATCAAACGTAAGTCCCTTTCCAACTAGGGCAATTGATTTTCCTTTTGCTCCTGCTGGTGAATACTTTAAGTGAACAATACGAGGAGGATTGTTCGAAGATCTTCCAACACTTAGAAGAAGTCCACATTTCTCCTTCGCTAGCTTTTTTTCATCGAGTACTTCAACTTTAATACTCTTGCTTTTTGCATAAAGTTTTTTAATTTCATTTGCATATGAAACTGGATGTAGCTCATTTGGAGGAAGGTTAACAAGGTGTCTTGCTTGATTAATTGAGACCGCAATCTCCTTAGCACTTGTGATAATTGTATCTTTAATTTTCTTTCCATCCACTAAAATAGAATTATATGAAAGACTTAAAGTACCTGAGAATCTATAAAGTCCTAACTCGAGTCCAACAATACTACCAATAATTTGTTCTTCATGCAGACCAGAGATTTCTATATTTATTGTCTTTCCTGCTAATTCTGTAGCTAATTGGCCGAGTGCCTCTCTTGCTTGACCATAGAGACTTGTATCAATAAAGCCATCGTGACCATTACTTGATATCTGAGAGTCGAGAACTACTGTGTAAAGAGTTTGATCTTTGAGTACAAGTTTCGACTTTGATTTCTTTAGTTCTTCGAGTTGATTTTTTGAAAGTCCAAATTTCTTAATTGCCGAGGCAAGAGATGCTGACGTTAAGATTAGAAGAGTGGATTCAGTTTTTTTAGAGCTTTTAGAAAGCCCTGAATTAATTTTAAAATTCATGTTTATGTCCTTTAGTCGATATCTGCTAGAGATAGGTATGCGATAGTTCTAAAAAATTTAAAAACTTCTTTATATAGAATTTTTATATTTCTAAAATTTGAGTAGTTTGTATTCACGCCGGAGTAATATAGATTGAAGACGTCATCTTTACGCCTTTTTTCTTCAAATACGGCCTTAATTCTTAAGATATGATAGTCATGGGAAATGACTAAAATATCTTTGAGCCCCTTAGATGCTCTAATATAGTCGAGAGTTCTCATAACATTTTCATAGGTATTACGTGCTTGATAGTCCAGTTCTAGAAAGTTTGGATTAATCTGAGATTCAGTATTTATATCCTTCAGTAGAAGATCGACGTTATTCTTACTATGAACTCCAGAAATAAGGATATTTGATTGCTTCAGTTCTTTTGCAAGCTTTATCGCGTAAGGAATTCTTCCAGCATCTCCAGTGAAGACAACAATCAGGTCAGGACTTTTCTTAAAGAAAGTCTCCTTTGATTCTTGATTTTCTTGTTTTGAGACGAGGAGGAGAATAATACACAGAATAGAATAAACAAAGAAAAGAGAAGCCAAAGACATGAGAAGACTTTTAAGCCTTCTCATTGTACGTGTTTGGCTTGTTTCAAAAACATATTTCTTGTCGTTAAACATAGACTACGGTTTTCTCGCAGCGATTACTTCAATTTCAATTAAAGCATCTTTTGGAAGTCTTGGAACTTCAACACAACTTCTCGCAGGAAATGGAGAAGCAAAGTACTGAAGGTAAGCTTCGTTTACTTTTCCAAATTCACTAAGGTCAGTGAGGAAGATCGTTGTCTTTAGAATATGATCTCTTGTTAAATTTTGACTTTCCAGTAATCCATCAATATTTGCAAGTGTTTGTGCTAATTGTGCCTCAAATCCTGAAGCAAGAACACCTGTTTCTGGATGAAGACCAATCTGTCCAGAGAAAAGAATCATATCTCTAAACTCAACACCTTGTGAATAAGTCCCTACTGCTGCAGGGGCCTTATCTGTTTTAATGATTTTTTTATCAAATGTACTCATTCTTACGCCTCGTTGTTTATAGTTTCTTCTTTTGAAAGAAGAGCTGTTAGACGACACATATTTACGATTTCTGGAATTGATGCCGTTCTTTGAATTACGTTTGCAGTGTGCTTCATTGGAACAAGGATTGGCCCAATCGCATCGGCTTCAGTTAATTGTTGAAGTAACTTGTATGCAATATTCGCAGAGTTTAACTCTGGGAAAATAAGAATGTCTGCAGACTTATCAAGCTCACAGAAGTCGAAAAGTTTATTCTGAATATTCTTATTCACAGCAACGTCTGCTTGCATCTCACCTTCAACATTTAAAGTTGGGTACTTCTCACGTGTGATTTGCGTAGCCTTCTTCATCTTAAGAGCTGAAGGATCTTTACTAGAACCAAAGCTTGAGAAGCTTAGGAAGGCAATGCTTGGATCTTTTCTCATTAAATGCTTATAAAGTTGAGCTGTAGAGTTTGCGATTTCACTTAAATCTTCCGCAGAAGGATTGATTTGAGTTGTTGTATCAGCAAGGAATAATACTCTGTCTTTGAAAACAAGAATAAATACACCTGCAGCTTTATGTCCTTCCTTAGTTCCAATTACTTGAAAAACTGGTTTAAGGCAATCACCGTAGTTTAGAGTTGGACCTGCTATAAATGTATCAGCAAGACCTTTTCTAACCATCATCGAACCGTAGTAGTTCTCTTGAGTCATAAGATCTTCTGCGTGGTAAATTGAAACACCACTTCTTTGTTTTTCTTTCGTATACTCTCTATAAAAGTCTTCAAGATTATCCGCTTTTCTTGGAGAAATAATTTCTACTTCTTCAAGGCCAGTAAGGCCAAGCTCTTCAATTTTTCTATTGATAGTTGTTCTATTTCCTAGAAGAATAGGTTGGATCTTTCCTTCATCAAGAAGTGTTTTTGCAGCTTGAAGAATTCTAGAGTTTGAACCTTCAGCAAAAACCATGCTAACTTTCTTTCCAGTTTTCTTAACGTGAGAAGATAGTCTATCTCTTGTTAATTTCATGAAAGCACCACTTGAGTGCTGTTTTGATTCAAGGTGAGCAGCATATTCGTCTAAGTCACTGATTGGAGTTCTTGCAACACCAGTTTCCATCGCGGCTTTTGCAACTGCTGGAGAAACTCTTGTTAGTACTCTCTTATCAAATGGCTTTGGAATTAAATAATCTGGCCCAAAAGAGAAATCCTCTCCACCATAGGCCATCTTTACATCATCAGGTACTTCTTCTTTAGCAAGACCTGCAATTGCGTAAACAGCAGCGAGCTTCATTTCCTCATTGATCTTTCTAGCACGAACATCAAGTGCTCCTCTAAAAATATAAGGAAAACCTAGAACGTTATTTACTTGGTTAGGGAAGTCTGATCTTCCTGTTGCCATGATGGCATCATTTCTAACTTCAGCAACTTCACTTGGAAGAATTTCTGGATCTGGGTTAGCCATTGCAAAGATAATTGGATTCTTTGCCATTGTTGCTACCATTTCTTTTGTCAGAACACCTTTAGCAGAACAACCGATGAATGCATCTGCTCCATTCATTGCATCAGCAAGTGATCGATCAGAAGTTTCAACCGCAAATTCGTCTTTATAAACGTTCATCCCTTCAGTTCTACCTTTGTAGATAACGCCTTTTGAATCAGTCATATAAAGGTTTTTAGCTTGAACACCAAGAGTTTTAAATAGCTTTGCACATGCAATTGAAGCAGCTCCAGCTCCTGAGAAAACTACCTTTACGTCTTCAATCTTTTTCTTCGAAATTTCGACAGCATTGATAAATGCCGCAGAAGCAATAATTGCAGTTCCGTGTTGATCATCGTGAAATACTGGGATATCCATGATTTCGATAAGCTGCTTTTCAATTTCAAAACACTCTGGTGCCTTGATATCTTCAAGGTTAACCCCTCCAAAAGTTGGCTCAAGTGCTTTTACAACATTAACCATACCTTCGACTGTTTTTTCATTTACTTCAAGATCGAATACGTCGATATCTGCAAACCTTTTGAATAGAATCCCTTTTCCTTCCATTACTGGCTTTCCAGCTTCTGGACCAATATCTCCGAGACCTAGAACTGCTGTTCCGTTTGAAATAACAGCAACAAGGTTTCCTTTCGCTGTATACTTGTATACATCTTGAACATTCTTTGCGATTTCAAGACATGGAGCTGCTACTCCTGGAGAATATGCTTTTGTAAGATCTGATGCCGTTAAGCATGGCTTCGTTGCGATTACTTCAATTTTTCCGGCTCTACCATTTGAGTGGTAATCGAGAGCCGCTTGCGTGCGTGAATCCTTAACTTTGTCTTGATTTTCTGTCACGATTTATTCCTTTGTTTCCAAACAATTTTTGCCCCTAAGAATACTCCATGAATCATGAAAAGATAACTTTTTAGGCCATCTTTTTTTTAGACATAATGTAGTGCAAGAATAAAACAAGGGAAGTTGTAAGAATTCCTACATATAATTCATCTACATCCACAAATAATGCAGGGCGGTTGATATTGCGCCATGTGGCAGTAGTTACAACTCCAAGTAAACATGCATATACAAATTGTTTATCTTTAATTTTTCCTGGGAAGATGTGCCCATACATCACAGGTAAAAGTAAGCAAGAAGCTGAAAAACTTCCAAGCGTTTTCCATACAGTTTTGATATTTCCTTTGAAAACCATTGCAAGAATCACAGAGATGATACCAACGAGAATAATTCCTAAGTGGTGGACAATGACTTTTCCTTTAAGTTTTTTTGGAGCAAGGTCATAAGCGAGAGTAGTACCCGCAAGAAAAAGATATGAGTCCATTGTCGAAAGAATCGTTGCAAGAATTCCGGCAAGGACAAATCCTCTTAGTCCATCAGGAAGAATTTGAATCGCATACGTCAAATAAGCATGTCCTGATTGTGCTTCTGGAATAACTGCGCGTGCATACATTGCACCCAGAGTTGTACAAATATCAAAGCAAAACCAAATTAGCGTCGAATACAAAATTCCATTACGAGCAGCTTTTTCGCTTACCGCTGCAAAACAACGTTGGTAGAAGTTAGGATCAACTAAAGTTGATAGGGCAATGAATCCCCATACTAGTGTTGTTCCAAGACCTACTTTTCCAGTTAGAGCAAAGTGAGTTTCTGGAAGATTTGCTCTAAGAAAATCAAGGCCTCCAAAAGTTGTGTACGAGAAAATCAAAACGATCACAACACCCGTACACATGACAAAGAATTGAATTAAGTCAGAAAAGACAACTGCGCGAAACCCGCCCCACATTGAATAAAGAACGACAAAGAGTGTCCCTAAAATAATATTAAGATATAGTTCTCCACCAAAAAGTAATTGTAGAAAAATTCCTAAGCTGATTGTGTACGCGACAGGAAGAACATTGAAAAAATTAAATATGGCCGCAAGCTTTGCTGATTTTGGACCAAACATTTTTTCAATCAAGTCAGGAAGTGTGATTGCTTTGTATGGCGCAATTTTGTGTATGAGAAAGAATGCGAAAATTATATAGGCGACATACCAGAAGAAACCTTGAGTCACAAAATTGAAGACACCTTCGTTAAAAGCAATTTCAGTTACACCAAAAATTCCACCATACCATGTTGCTACAAGAGTCGCGACGAACATCGGAAGAGTTAATTGTCTTCCAAGAATAAGAAGATCAAGCATTGACTCTTCTTCTGATTGGATAGCTTTACTTTTTAATTTTTGGCCAATGATTACAGAAGCAGCCGTGATTAATAGAACGACAAAGAATATTCCTACATCAAGGCGTGATAGTGTTGTCCACAGGTCAATTTCTGATTTCATGCGATCTCCTTTCGCCAGTATTAGCTGGATCAAGTTCAAAGGGTCGTTTGTTTTCAAACCTCTCAGCCAAAAATGGCTCCCCTGATTGAGTATTGGTAATTTTTAAGTATAATAGAGGAAATTAATGATTTTGAAAAGGGTAATAGCTCATGACTATCACACAACTTGAATATATCTTAGCCGTAGACAAACATCGTCACTTTAGAAAAGCATCCGAAGAATGTCATGTTTCACAGCCAACACTAAGCATGCAGATTCAAAAATTAGAGGAAAGCCTCGGCTTCATGATCTTTGATCGCTCCAAAAATCCTGTTATCCCAACAATTGAAGGAGAGAAGTTTATTCATCAGTCACGTACTGTATTAAAAGAATTTAAGAAGTTAAAAGATATTACAAATGATCCGACAGCAGGACTAACTGGAGAGTTTAGGCTTGGAATCATTCCAACTCTTGCTCCGTATCTTGTTCCACTTTTTTTAAATAAGTTTTCTGAGGCGTTACCTCAAGTTGAACTTATCTTAAATGAGAGAACAACCGAAGAGATCATTCAGATGCTCGACAGAGACGAACTCGACGCTGCCGTGTTAGTGACACCTCTACATAATAACTCTCTTGTTGAGAGGGTATTATTCTATGAGCCTTTTTATGGATTTGTTTCTAAAAAGCATGAGCTTTCTAGGAAAGCACAACTCGAATCTTCTGACCTAAATACAGAAGGCCTTTGGCTACTAAGGGAAGGTCATTGTTTTAGAGGCCAAGTTTTGTCTCTTTGCTCTCGTGGTGGAGGAACTCATGCTGGTCAAAGGTTTGAAAGTGGAAGTTTAGAAACGCTTAAAAACCTCGTTGTAAAAGACTCTGGATACACACTTATTCCTCACCTCGATATGATCGATATTGCGGGAACAAAGAAGTCTCTTGTTAAGCCATTCAAGGCCCCTGTACCAACGCGAGAAGTATCTATTGTTTATGGCAGAAACTTCTATAAAGAAAAGATCATCGACGCTTTAGAAAAAGTGATTCTAGACACTATTCCAAAAGAACTTAAAAGCTATAAAGTTGGTGAGGTTGAAGTCGTTCGTCTTAAATAATTAAGAAATGCTCCACTTGAATGGTGTTAAGAATTTCAATTCTTTATACGAGATCATCGTTTCATCATTCTTAATTGAAGCAGTTGCTAATGGAGATCTAATTTTTATCAGCAACCTTGCGATATAAGTACAATTCTCTAGATTTGAATTAGATTCCAACACCATCCGAAAGGGGCAGTTTGGTTTCATTTTGACGCCTTTTAAAGTAAGAAAGCAGTGTGATAATGCTATTTTCTTACATCTTCTTATATTTCGCACTTTCTCTTTAAATTACACGCCGCATTCAATGAAATTGTTTTATTTAATTACTATATTGAACTCAAGCAGAGAGGGACGCGAGTCCCAGTGGAAGGAGTCCAAGGATGAGAAAGATGATGAGTAAATTAGTTAAGGGAACAGTGGGAATGGCAGTAGTAGCAACAATGGTTTCGTGTGGAAAGACGATACCAGAAGGAAACGCTACTTTTGATGGTTCTAATATCATCGTGGGAGAGGTTAACTGGGGAGAAATCACAGACCTTTCAAGTACTGACGCTAAGAGAGTTGCAGGTAAGGCCGTAGCCGATGTGCAATTTGCAAATGGTGGAAGATGTACTGGTTTTCTAATCTCTGAAAATGTTCTTATGACTAACGAGCACTGTATTGGAAGTGCGGCAGATGTTATCGGGATGAAAGTTTATATGAAACACGAAAAAGGTGTTTCTAAGAGTGCACAAGAAGAGATCAAATGTTCAACATTTATTGGGAATGATCCGGCGTTAGATTTTGCACTTGTAAGATGTGAGGGAACGCCAGGACTAAAATATGGAAAAGTAGAACTTGCAGAAGTTGTACCGGCAGTAGGAGCTCAGATCTACGTGGTTCACCAAAACTGTGATTACTACACAGTACGTGACTGTGATTGGTCAAAGAAAGTTTCACCAGGGAAAGTAGTACAAGTTAGCGATGATATTTACTATGATGCAGATACATTAGGGGGGTCATCTGGTTCACCATTATTTGCGGCAGATTCAAATAAAGTAATCGCAATTCATCACTTTGGTCACGGCGGGGGCTGGACTGGAAGAGGGGAGAGTAACTCTGGGGTACCAATGACTAAAATTGTACCTTTCATCAAGTCTAATTTTCCTGGTGTTTTAGTAGACGCAGATGAACCAACTCCAACTCCAGTACCTACGCCGGTTTTCAGTGATGATAACCAAACATATGCAACAGCAACTGAATTGGAAGATGGAGTAAAAGCAAGTGGATTGAGTGTTGGGAGTGCGACTGACATCGACATGTACAAAGTAGAAATGAAAGCTGGTGAAGTTTTAGATTTCAAAATCAAGTTCAAGCACAGCGAAGGAGACTTAGACTTTAAAGTATATAAGCAATATGCAAGTGGAAAGAAGTTAGTGAAAACTGTTGAATCAGCAAGTGATGATGAAAGTGTAAGACTAAGAGTTTCTTCTTCAACAGCATACTATATCAAGGTATACGGATACAAGGGAGCACAGGCTAAATACGATCTTGAATTTTCAAAAAAATAATTTAAAAAAAGACAGGCTCCGAAAGGAGCCTTTTTTATTTGCTTTTAAACCAACTTAAAATACTTTGTTCGTGGTAATACAACCCATTTCTTTTATCTTTAATAAAGCCAACGTGTCCTCCATGCTCTGGAGTCTCTAAAAAAATGAGATCATTCTTCTTGGCCAGTTCATAAGGATAACTTTCTTTTCCTAAAAAAGGATCATCAAGTGCATTGAGTATTAGCACAGGAATTTTAACTTTTGGCAGGTGAGGTAAGCATGATGCCTTTGCTCTATAGTCTTCACCATCTTTATAACCATAAATAGGCGCAATAACGAGATGATCAATCTCACTTATAAATCGTGCCTTCTTTACTTGTTTAAAATCTACTGGAATATCAAAATCATTTAGTTTCTGCTTAACTTTCGACTTCATTGAATAGAGAAAATTTCCTTGGTATAAAATTTTTGAGGTACGGGTTTCAAGACTTACACGTGATGATTCAAGATGAAGAGGTGTCGAGAGGAGACACGCTTTTTTTATTTTTAAACTCAAGTTGTTAGCATTTCGAGAAATATAATTTCCTGTTATTGAACCACCAAGACTAATTCCAATAAGATTAATCTCTTCATACAGGTCTTCAAATTTTGAAACGATCAGATCGAGATCATCGTAGTCGACAGCATTATAAAACTTGTGGGTCCTATTCATATCTCCACCACAAGTTCTCATGTTCCATGTGAGTACATCAAAATCAGATTCATTTAGAATTTTGGCTAAGTTTAAAATGTACTTATCATCTCCTCGCCCCTCTAGGCCGTGAGTGATAATCACAAGCTTACGGCTGGCAACAGGAAAGAGATAGTAAGAGATATGATCATTATCACGAGTCGTGAGAGATTGCTTACTAACTTCGATGTCAGGTTTTTTTCTTGTAACGTAAGGAAGAAGAGTTTGGACATGTCCATTTCTAAAAAGTTTGGCCGGCTTATACTTTGATTTTATGATTGGCATATTTACTTCTTTTGAAAATAAAAAGGCCTCATTTGAGGCCTTTATTTTATTGTTCTTGTAGCATTTCTTTTGGAACACCTTTTGGAATCGCACTAAGAAGTCTCTTAGTATATTCATCTTTTGGATTTCTGTAGATTTCTTCAGAAGCACCAAACTCAACGATTCTTCCTTTGTTCATAACACCGATTTCATCAGCGATATACTTAACAACCGAAAGGTCGTGAGAGATGAAGATATAAGTAAGTCCAAACTCTTGCTGAAGATCTTGTAAAAGATTTAAAACTTGAGCCTGAACAGAAACGTCTAGAGCAGATACAGACTCATCACAGATGATGAATTCTGGTCTTAAACTAAGCGCTCTTGCGATACAAATTCTTTGTCTTTGACCACCTGAGAACTCATGTGGGTAACGGTTAAGGTAATCACCTGGTAAGCCTACTTTCTCAAGTAGTTCTGCAGCTTGTGCGTATCTTTCTTTTTTCGTTCCACCAACACCGTGAATTACCATTGGCTCAGTGATAATATCACCGATAGTCATTCTTGGGTTTAGTGAAGAATATGGATCTTGGAAGATAATCTGCATCTTCTCTCTCATATCTCTCATATCATTCTTATCAAGAGCTGTAATATCTGTTCCGTTGTAAACAACTTTTCCAGAAGTTGGCTCGATAAGTCTGAGGATTGCTCTACCAAGAGTTGTCTTTCCACAACCAGACTCACCAACAAGTCCTAGAGTTCTACCTTTTCTAACTTTGATTGAAACATTATCAACGGCCTTAAACCAATCAACAGTTCTACCAAAAATTCCACCTTTGATTGGGAAGTGCTTATTAAAGTCAGTTACTTCAAGAATAACTGGATTCTTTGTTTCATCAATTGGGTGAGGCTTTTTCATTTCAAGTTTTGAAACGTCAATATCACCATCAGCTTTAAGGAAATCTTCAACAGTTAGAAGTCTAACTGGATTCTCTTCAAGACTTGGACGACAAGCTAAAAGACCTTTTGTATATGGATGCTTTGGATCTTCGAAAAGAGCTCTTGTTGTATTTTGCTCAACAAGATCACCTCTGAACATAACTGCAACTTCATCAGCAATATCAGCGATTACAGCAAGGTCGTGAGTAATGAAAAGCATACTCATTCCGTGCTTTCTTTGAAGATCAAACATAAGTTCAAGAACTTGTTTTTGAATAGTAACGTCAAGAGCAGTTGTTGGCTCATCACAAATTAGAAGCTCTGGCTCACATGCCATTGCCATTGCGATCATTACACGTTGCTTTTGTCCACCAGACATTTGGTGAGGGTATTTATTAACACTTTCTGGAGGATTAGGAATACCTACTTCATCAAGAAGTTCGATAGTTCTTTTTCTCGCGTCTACTTTAGACATATTTTGGTGAAGCATAAGAACTTCATCAATTTGATTACCGACTGTAAATACAGGGTTAAGAGATGTCATTGGCTCTTGGAAAATCATCGCGATTTTATTACCACGTAACTTTCTAAGTTCGTCTTGAGATAGTTTCGTTAGGTCAGTTCCTTTAAATAGGATTTCACCTTTTGAAATTCTACCTGGAGGATTAGGAATAAGTCCCATGATTGCAAGTGAAGTAACAGACTTACCTGAACCTGATTCACCAACTAGACCAACAGTTTTACCTTTTGGGATTTTAAGATTTAAGTTTCTAACAGCTTGGATAGTTTTATCTTCACTTCTAAATTCAATTGTTAAATCTTTAATTTCTAATAGGGTTTCTGACATAATTTTTCTTCTCATTTCTTGTATTAAATTGTTTTCTAATTAAAACCTAATAAATCTCTAATTTTTAACGTGCTTTGTCGATATGTTCCGCGTCAGTAGCAGCAAACCAACATGCCGGTCTTTCCTCGTTTAATGCACCGGCTATAAATGTATCTAGTCGACATTGAACACTTGGATACGAGTCAAAAATTGTGTTTTCGACAATGTTTTGACTTGGAGTGTCGGCATGTACTTCTTCATCTCCATTTAAAAGACTAAGATTACGTGTCAAACTAGCCCCCGCCACTGCAATTTTTAAGCATGTTTCAAAATCAGATGCTTCTTCGAAGTTTTCATAACATCGTGAAGTAATGTATGGGTCAACATTATCAACTTCATCGAGTCCATATGCTACGTCATATTTTCTCATACATTCTGTACTAGCAAAGTAATCAGATTGCCCTTCACTCGACATATGTGAAAGGTATTTATTTTTGATCATTGGGTCACCGCCAATAATGTGACCGATTTCGTGGCAGGCCGTGAGGACAAAGGCCGCATCTGTCATATAAGGAAGTCTAGCGAGTCCACCCCAGAAGTTGATGCTAAATGTTCCATCGCTCTCCTTATTGGCCCAAGCTGAAAAATATGAAGTGTTCCAGTCCTTAGTTTTAACGACTAGGACGCGCCCTTTTTGTGCGGACTCAACATGGTAGAGCCTCCAAGTATTTTCAATTATTTTTTCAAACGATTCTTTGCTGACCGTTGAGCCTCGTTGTTCATCGGGAAGTATCTGCCAATAACCAATACCGGCAGTGGTTGCAGCAAACATCGAAATTTGTAGGACAATAAGAATAATGTATTTCACTCAGTGCTTCTACCATGAGAAGCACTCTATTGTTTGAGAATTTGTAATAATTACATTAGTTTAGTGAACTGATTCTCAAGATCCATCAGTTTGTCTCTAAGAGTTTTGATGTGAGCATCAAGATTTTCTTTAGTTACCTCTTCAGTAATAAAGTAGGGCTCACCGTAGAGAATATGCATGGTTCCAAAAGGTAGTGGAAGCCTTAGTTTGTCCCAAGAGCGAAATTCTTTCCTGCGAGTTGAGATCACGCAATAAGGTAGAATAGGGCATCCTGTAAGCTGGGCAATCTTAAAAATTCCAGGCTTTGGCTCATGAACTGGACCACGAGGCCCATCGACAGTAAGTCCTGCGTGATGATGAGTTTCATTGATATGTTTAACCATATCCATGAGGGCCTCTTTTCCACCACGTGAAGAACTTCCACGGGCAGTGTAGATATTAAATTTCCTCGCGGTATCAGAAGCTATCGTGCCGTCTTTAGATAAACTCGTCATGGAGACCATTGGAGTTTCAGCATTGAGGATGCACGAAACGAGGTTGTTATGCCAAACGGCCATAATGTAATTCCCATGAGGGCTTAGTTTTTTAGCCTGCTCACGAAATTCAATATTGTGATACTTCTTACGACTTAGAAGTTTAAAAACAGAAACGAGAATATAAATAAGATTAGCTATCATGAAAAAATCCTAACGAAGGTCTGTCGATTTGTTAATTGAAAACTTTATGTTTATCATAAATAAAAACACGAGGGGATTTATTATGAAAAAGTTGATTGCATTATTTTTTGCTGTATTCGCATTTCAGGTAGCTGCATTTGATGCAAAATTTGAAATTGGTATGTATGAAGGAAACTCTGAAAGGTATTTTGACTCTTTCTACATTGAGAATGATGTTTTCTATGCTGTTTCGGGAAAAATGGTTAGAGAAATGGGACCAATTGAATGCATTGGTGAAGATATTTGTATGGGTGGTCCATACTTAAACGATTCAGATCTTCCAGGGATTTTAAACGTCACTGTAGTTTTAAAATCAAGAACTGATTATGATGCAATAGTGTCAGCAATTCATGACGAAGCACAGATGTATTTTTTAACTTTAAAAAATTAGTCTAAGTTTTCTTTGTAAAGGGCCAGAGTTTTTTCTCTGGCTACTTTGTGATCTACCATCGGTTTCACATAATCACTTGTTCCAAATTCAGGAACCCATTTTTTTACATAAATAAGTTCGGGGTCAAACTTTTCCATCTGAGTTGTTGGATTAAAAATCCGAAAATATGGAGCAGCATCGCAACCACTCGAACTCGCCCACTGCCAGTTTCCATTATTACTTGCGAGATCAAAGTCGAGGAGCTTGCTAGCGAAGTACTTCTCTCCAAGTCTCCAGTCGATTTGTAAATCTTTTACAAGGAAGCTTGCAGTAATCATTCTAACACGATTATGCATATGTCCTGTTTTATTAAGTTCACGCATTCCTGCATCGACAATTGGGAAACCAGTCTGCCCCTCACACCAACGCTTAAAGTTGTTTTGATCATGGGACCAAGGAATCTTACGATACTTTTCTTTGAATTCCTCGTTCACAACATTTGGAAAATTAAAGAGTATTTGAGAAAAGAATTCACGCCAAATAAGCTCACTTAACCAAGTCTCATTTATTTTCTTTGCTTCTCTTACATACTCTCTAATAGAAATGGTACCAAAGCGTAGGTGAATCCCTTGAAGTGAAGTTCCATCAATGGCCGGAATATCGCGCGTATTGTGATAATCTTTTAATTTAACTTTTTCGATTTGTGCTTTTGGAAAAATCTCTCCAACATCTTCATAACCCATGTCTGTAAGTGAGATAATCTTCGATGCTTTCTCCTTATGGAGATTATCGAGCGCTTTTTCACTTAGAAAGCTTGCGGTATCTTTTGCTGTTAGATTTTGAAGCCACTTATTCTTATAAGGAGTGTAGACTGTATAAGGTGTGCGATCATTTTTTAAAATTTCATCACCTTCAAAAATCACATGGTCTTTGAAAGTATGAAAAGATATACGATGCCTAAAAAGTAGATCAGAAATTTCATGGTCTCTTTTTATCGCGCTTGGTTCGTAATCTCGATTTGTGTAAACTGCATCAAATTCTTCTGTCTTAATGAGGTCTTGAAAAACTTGTGAAGGAGTTGAGTAGAAAACACGTAAATTAGCTCCATATTCTTTAAGTTCTTGATGGAGTGTGGAGAGTCGGTGATGAATAAAGCTTACACGTTTGTCTTTTGGGTCGGAGAAATTCTTTAGGATATTTTTATCGAAGATAAATATCGGAATGACCTTATTTCCACTTTTAAGGGCCTCAAATAATCCGCGATTGTCTTTTAGTCTTAGGTCTCTTCGAAACCAGAAAATAGCTTTGTTCATACTCATATCTTATCAAAATTACAGCGTATTGTGACCTTGGCAAAACCTCGACAGCTTTATTTAAACTGCTCCATTTAAATGGGGACAGAACTATTGCTTGCTTAATGATTACATCACTATAGATAAAGCTATTTCCGGCGGTTCGAGCATTAGGACAGTAAATATCTAATATCGTGGAGAAATTTCTAAAATTATCCCCATTTAAGTGGAGCAGTTTAAAAAATATTCAATCGCCTATCAATATCAATATGTTAGTGATAGATACGGGGAAATTACTTTTAGGGGAAATAGATGAAGAAATTTGTGATTGGTAGTTTCGCAGTTATTGGTGGATTAATTGCCATTGTTATTGCCGCATTATTTACGGGATTTAAAGTTCAAAAAGATGAGGAAGGGTTTTCTAAAGTTGATCTTTTTTGGGGCGCAATCAAAGTAGATGAAAAAACGCAAAGAGTAAGAATCTTCGGTGATTTTGTTGACGTTGATGGAATGAATAAGAAAGTAAAAGTTGCAGATATTGTTGATGTTGATGGGGAAAAGGAATTTGTAAATATTGATAATGGAACAATCCTTGTCGATGGAAAATTAAATGTCGTTAAGATCAAAAAGGACCTTGTATCAAAGGTTGAAGAAGATAAGATCTTTATTAGAAATGATTTTAATTCAGCAAAGCTTGGAGTAATTGTTGCCCTGGGAAAAGAGTCCGAGGGAATTTTTATTAGAGGCAAGAAGACTGGAGAAGATGAAAAGTATATCCATGTTCAATCGGATGATCAAAATATCAAGATCGACGTTAAAGTCGAGATGTAAAAAAAGGGCCTTGTTAGGCCCTAGTCATTTTTTAAATTAATAAATTCAAATTTTGTAACATCGACTAAGCCCTTATCCGTGATCTTTAGTGTTGGAATTACTGGTAGAGCAAGAAACGCCATTTGAATAAATGGTTCACTTAAATGAACGCCAATATCTTTACATGATTTTTTAAGGGCAATGATGCCATCATTGATTTCTTGAGCATCAGCGAGGCTTAAAAGACCAGCAATAGGAAGTGGAAGACATGAATCAATTTTCTTATCTTTTACTACACAGAAACCACCACCAACATTTAGTAATTGATTAGCAGCTAGAACCATATCGTCTTCAGATTTTCCAATAACAATAATATTGTGAGAGTCGTGGGCAACACTTGAAGCAATCGCTCCTGACACAATCCCAGAGCCATGAACTAGTCCAAGACTTGGTTTATTTCCTTGCCCATATCTTTCAAAAACTGCAATGTAAGCAATATCATCATGAGCAAATTTACCGTCTTTGTAATCAATTTTTAGGTGTTCCGTAATGATCTCATCTTTTACGATTCCGATAACATTATAGTTTCCATTAGTCAGAGAGTAGTTAAGTTCTTCTAACTTAATTTCATCTCTTTTCATTGTGTTTTGAATTGGAGGATTCGACTTTTCTAGTTTCTCTTGAATCTTATCCTGTAGTGAAAGTTCACTAACAAGCTCACCTTTGATAAATACTTCTTTAATATCAACAGTTCTTAGATCATTTAGTAGAATAATATCGGCTTGTTTCCCTGGAGCAACAAGACCCATTCTCTTAAGTCCAAAATGTTTCGCTGCTGAGTAGGAAGCGAGACGGTAGGCTACGTGGATAGGAGTATCAAGTTCGTTGATCATTTTCTTAACCATGTAGTTAATATGACCTTCGTTGAAAATTTCATACGGATTTCTATCATCAGTACAAAGAAGACACTGACACGAATTAAAATCATTAACGATTGGAACAAGAGTTTTCAAGTTCTTTGCAACTGAACCTTCTCTTATAATTAGGCCCATTCCTTTTTGTAACTTCTCACGACCTTCGGCTGCAGTGACTGTCTCGTGACAGTTTTGTACACCCGCTGCGATATACGCATTCAAGGCCTTCCCTTGAAGTAGAGGAGAGTGACCATCAAGGTTTAAGTGTTCAAAGGCTTCTAGCTTATCAAGAACTTCATCATTGCCATTGATAACGCCTGGGAAGTTCATCATTTCCGCAAGTCCGAGAACATTTTTGTGATCAACATATTCTTTCATATTGATGAGATCAAATTGTCCACCATTAGTCTCAAAACCCGGAAGAGCAGGAATACATGAACTCACTTGAACAAATAAGTTTTGATTCATGATCTCACTACATCTTAGAAACCAATTAAAACCAGTCGCTCCCATAACATTTGTAATTTCATGGGGGTCACAAATTGCCGTTGTTGTTCCAAGTGGTAGCGTTAACTTTTCAAATTCAAATGGATGCATCATTGATGATTCAATATGAAGGTGTCCATCGATGAAACCTGGAACGGCAAATGCTCCCTTGGCATCGATTGTTCTCTTGGCCTTTTGATCATCATATTCTTTTCCGATCCCTGCAATTGTTTGTCCACTAATTGCAATAGAGCTATCAGTGATGTCGCCGTTTACAAGATCAAGAATTTTTACATTTGTAATAAGGATATCAATTTCTCCGTCACCTCTAGCAACAGAGAGAACTTTCTTTAATTGCTCACGAGCAATTCTTTGAGTTGCTTTATCATTTAATGATTTAGTCATAAATATTTCCTATCTAATTATATTAAAGGACATCATAGATTTATGGAAATGATAAGACAAGGCTTGTACAGCCTCGATTGGGCTTTTGGGTGAGAAGATTGTCAAAGTGGGAATTTCGCACTTCTTTATATGGAATATACTCATTTTTCTTTGTGTGAATAAAGTGGAGAAATGAACCTTTTCTTTCATCTTCAGCATCTAGTGCAGCGTCAAGTAGGGCATCAACATATTTAAGTTTATTTCTTGCTAAAAACCAGGCATCAGGATTTGTTGGGAAATATTCGGCTTCAAGATTTCCTAAGTTTTTTAGCGAAGTAATTTTATTATAGTCTTCAACATGATGATAAGTTTTTCCAAGCCAGAGCATATTCTCTTCTTGCCCTGGAACAGCGAAGAGTTCGTTATCATCGACTAAAATAGTATTTCTTAAATCGAAACCAAGTGGGGCTAAGTTTTTTTTATATCTTTTACTAAATCTTCCCTCTGTTGCAACCTGGGTAAGATCGTTAAAGGAGTAAACTTCAGTTGTATAGCTTAAAAGTGATTTTCCTTGGTCCGATTTAATTTGTTTTAAGAGTTCTAGGTTTCTTGATTCCCCACCGCCACTAAAAAAATAAATATCGACATTATCTCTTTTTGAAAGCTTCTCAATCATCTCAACCACACCATCATTTACGCGATAGGTTTCTCCTTCGACTGTTACAGTATGGGAATCTTTCTTAGATGTTGAGGGGGCGACAATAGTGTAATCAATGTCAAAGATAATACTAATCCTTGACCTCTTATCACTTGCTGGCCCACGCTTGTTAGAGCACGCGACAAAGAAGGTGAGTATTAATATCTGAGTAATTAGAACGCTTATTTTCACGCCTAATTTATCGGTAGTTTGGTCAATATTCTTAGATTTTGACCAGCAAATTGGGCGATGGAATAAAATGTGAGGAAATCTTAACTCTTTCTCACAGTTCTTCCACGATTACCCTTTAGAATTTATCGATAAGTACCCGAAATTTTTTACCTTGTTCGTTTTTGAGATCTTAACATAAATTAAGCAGTGTACGTTTATGAACAGGGCTATTCTCGAATTAGGTTTTAAATCAATTAATGGAGCTATGAAATGGGTTTACGAGAGGAAAAAAAGAAAAAGACGAGAGAAATGATCCTAGAGAAATCGTATGAACTTTTCACTGATAAGGGTGTTTCAAATGTTGGTATGAGAGAGCTGGCCCAGAAATGTAATTTAGGGATAGGTACTTATTATAACTACTTTAAGAGTAAGGATGAGGTTGTTATAAGTTTGCTCGTAGATAAGCTTAATTTAGCCTTGGACGCTCTTAATATCAAAAGAGTACTAAATTCAGACCAACTATTAAGTGTGTTCAAGCAGTTAAATAATAGTCGTAGTATTTTTGAGTCTTTCATACCAATTGCAATGAATATTGAGAATAGTCCACACCTGAAGGGACTAAAAACAGTTATTAAAGAGCATTTTTTTGAAGGAAAGGACTTACAAGGCTTCTATTTATTTATCACAGCGGCTCATTACTTCTTAGAAAATGAGAATGAAATTGATCGAGTACACTTTATAAAAAGTATTATTTAGCCTTAATTTCAAAGACATTGTGCACATCCCAATGTAATAAAATGGTGTGAAACAATTAGATCGTGTTTATATTGAAATCAGTAATATTTGTAACTTGCAATGCACGTTCTGCCCTGTGGTGGAGCGTGATAAGCAAGTTATGTCTTTTGATGACTTCAAAAAAGTTATTGAGGATGCTGCGCCTCTGGCGAAGCAAGTTTGTCTTCACTTGATGGGTGAACCTCTTGCGCATCCTGAGTTTCAAAAAATTGTAGAATATTGTGAATCACTCAATGTTTTGATTCAGATTACAACTAATGGACTACTCGCTAAGAAGTATAAAGATCTTCTGTGTTCGCCAACAATCAGACAAATAAATTTCTCTGTTCAAAGTTATAAAGATAATTTTCCGGAGAGGCCGATTGAAGATTATATGAGATCTCTACTTGAGTTCTGTGATCATCTTCGCAGTAATAATGAAAATACTTTTATTAATTTTAGATTGTGGAATCTTGGGGATAAATCGTTTGAGAATGAGAATGTGATTTCTTATCTGGAGCGATATTTTGATGTCTCGATAAATAGAAATGTCGATGTGGGGTTTAAAAAATCTAAGAAGGTAGTGGAGAAAATCTATCTCCATTTTGATTCACGATTTGAATGGCCAAGCTTTGATTTACCATATCAGTCAGATAAGGGACGTTGTCATGGTGTTGTGGGACATGTTGGTATTCATGCAGATGGAAAAGTCGTACCATGTTGCTTGGATAAAGAAGCAAATGTTGTCCTTGGAAATGTTTTTGAAACTAGCCTAAAAGATATACTTCTATCAAAAAGAGCTTCAGATATGCGGGATGGATTCAATAAGGGAATTCGTGTCGAGAAGTTTTGCCAGCACTGTTCGTTTGCTAATAGATTTTAACTTTCAGCATATATTACCTCCTATCTAAATAGTCTGGAATAAATAAAATATTACTAGGGGGGAATTATGTCTAAATCCGTAGTCATCTTGTTGTTCGTCTTGAACACATTCAGCGCGTTTGCTGATGTTTTTGAACTATCAATCGAAGATCTATTAAACGTTGAAGTCAGTGTCGCATCAAAAAATGAAACGCCTTTATATCTGAGCCCTGGAAATGTGACCTCTTTTTCAAAGCAAGAGTTCAATCTTTACGGAATAAATACAATTACAGATGCTGTTAATTTGACTTCAGGTTACTCAACTTTTTATGGATTAGGAGAGAGGACACTTATAACAAGAGGTCGAAAGATTAGTGGTTTTGATAATAATCATCATCTCTTAAAAATTGACGGAGTTCCATTTAATCATGTACGTGCAGGGAGAGTGTTTTTAGAAGAAGAAATACCTCTATATAATTTTCAATCTATCGAAGTATTAAAAGGCCCTGCTTCAGCAATTTATGGTACGGGCGCTCTTTCAGGAGTAATTTCATTAAATTCAAAAATTAATAATAATGAAGATTTTGAAATACAGGCCGGGATCGGCTCTCAAAACAGCAAAAGAATTGGAACAAATTTTCAGCGTAGATTAACAAGCGGTAAACTCTTTTTTTCGAGTAGTTTTTATACTCAGGAAGCATCCAATGATCTCGTAGGGGATCGGGCTCAGGATTGGAGAAATAGAGATTCAAAAGAGACTCTATTTATTAATTCATATTACACAATTGATACAGGAGCTTTAAAAGGTTTTACTCCTGGGTTAAGAGTTGCAAAAAAAACTAGTGGGATGGGTGCCGGTTTTTTTGGAAGTGCTGCAGGAGAGTCTGAAATCAATGAAATTAACTGGTCCATTGTTTCTCCATATATTAAATATCAAAATCAAATTTTTTCAGGTGTGGAGCTAAACTCCTATGTAGTGATGAATGAATCTGTAGAGCACTCAGTTTTTGGAAATAGAACTGAAGACTCAACAAGTCGTTATAAAATAGCATACCGTGAGTACGAGTTATATACAGATCTCAATAAGAAAAGCGAGTATGGGGATTTTACACTTGGTTTTGATTTTAAAAATAACTACCGTCGAGGTAGTCCAAACTCTTATAGTTATACAGGTAAGCTTACAACAGCTAGTGAGAATTTGCTTGGAGACTCTGATCGCTTAAATGTATATTCCGCCTTTTTAGAATATGCAAAGAAATTAGATTATTTCGAAGGGATTTATTTAACTTTAGGAGTTCGCGAAGATCACACAAAGGCACTCGATACAAGTTTTGAGCAACTCTCTCCTCGAGCTTCGATGGTTATGGATTTTGGAAATCATCAATTAAAGTTTCTTTACAGTAAGGCAATGAGAGCGCCAAATTTAAAAAATCTACTGATTAATAAAGATGCAATTAAAGAAAGAAAAGATGAAGGAAAGTCTAGTAGTGAAATTCCGACTTCAATAGATGCCGAAAAATTAGAGAATTTTGAAATTGCACATAGTAGTAAAATTGGGCAGTTTATGTGCAAAGAAGCAATCTTTATTAATTATCTAACTGATGAGATTACAAGAGAGAAAAGAAATGAAAAGGATGTTTACCTTAATAAAACTGGATTAAGTAAGGCATATGGGTATGAAATCGAGTTCTTATACACAGCAGAGAAGTTTAATTTTGGATTTAATTATTCCTATTCTCTAGCTCGTTATAATACCGACTCTGGTACTGTTGACCAGGATGGAGTACCAAATGAAACTGTTTCCTTTAGAACATCGGTAATTCCTTTAGAGAGAGTAAAGTTATCTTTAACGGGTCTCTATATCAATCAATTTAGAACGAATACCGACAATAAAAGGTATGCAGGTGGCCTAGTTTTAAATTCAAAATTAATTTATGAATATGGATCAAATAATAATTTAGCATTAGAAGTCACAAATTTATTTGATAAGAAAATTGCGAATCCTCTTAACGGTGTACTAGCGGATACGAATCCTGGTCGTCGGATAGAAGTTTTGTGGAGTATAGGAATTTAAGTTGAAATATTTAGTCGTTTTGTTTTTTACATTTATGATTAGGGCACAGTCTATCAGTACATTAGATGTGGAAGCCGCTCTGATTTTCAGAATAGCACCATTCGTAGATCAAAATATCTATGATGATACAAAATTTTGTATTTTAGGGAGTCCTCGATATGAAATATATGATGTTTTGAAGTCAAATGTTGAAAATAAAATGTTAGGTTCTAAGAAAGTAAGTGTTTCTAAGGTTAGTAATTCTACTATTAAAAATAGTAAATGTTCAATTCTTATTCTTCCTAACAAAGTAGCAGTTGATAGTCTGCAGAAAATTCTCAGTGAAACCCAAGGTCTTATTATCATTTCGTTGAATAATGAAAATCATGTCCTTTCTCACTTTGTCTTAAAGCGAGTAGAGAATAAAATTAAATTTGATGCAAATATTAAGAAGATAAAAGATGATGATGTAAAGATAAGCTCTAAGTTGCTTCGTCTAGCGGATAGGACTTACTGATGAAAAGTTTAAGAGAGCTCTTTTTTAGATATTTTCTCACGCTTATTGCTATTCTTGTGTTGGCAGTGTCTGTACTTTTTTACTTTCAGTATAAAACTCTTTTTCAGTTTTTTGTTGGAGAGTCAATAGACTCTGCAAAGTCCATTGCAATCAACCTTGAGGCGACAGTACTATTTGAATCCCTAGAGGATTTCCAGGACCTCACTAGGAATTTAAATTTTTACACGATGGAAGTTGTAAAAGGTGATCGAGTTTTTGCACGTAATGGATTTTACAATTATTCATTTTTTAAAGATATTAATGAAAATTATTATTATAAAAACGGAAAGATCTCAATTCGCACACCAATATTAAGTCAGGGAAGCACTATTGGAACTCTCTATGTAACTTATGAGGATAAGAAACTAAAAAAACTTATTTATGATCAATGTATATCATTATCTATTTTTGGAATAGTGTTTTTTGTTCTGTTGCTTCTTCTAAGAAGACACTTGATAGTAGCGATCCTGAAGCCGATCTCAACTTTGAGTAATTCTTTTAAAGAAATTATTGTCAAGAATGATTTAAGTATTCGCATTCAAGATGATCAAAAAATTCGAGAAACTAAAATTCTTGTGGAATCGTTTAATTCACTATTGTTGTTTCTTGAAGTGAACGCACAGAAACTTGATAGTTTAAATAAGAACCTTGAAAATAAAGTTCGAGAAAAAACTATTAGTCTCGAAGACGCTTTGACCAATCTTAAAGAAGCACAAAGTTCTATCGTTGCTCAGGAGAAGCTTGCATCACTTGGGGGATTAACGGCTGGAATAGCTCATGAAATCAAAAATCCTCTGAATCTCATTATAGGAAGTTCTACTCTAATTAAAGACATTCTTGTTCCCGATTTAAGCAAAAAGCTTGAAAAGGGGAAAAGTGAAGAAGTTGATTACGAATCAATGATGAAGAAGTTTACTGACGTTTCTGAACTCATCACAATAAATGGGCGACGAATAGATAGTATTATCAAAAGTATGCTTCTACTTGCTCGTTCCGGTGATGCATCTTTTGTCCAAGCAGATCTTGGAGAGCATATTGAGAGAGCGCTTGATCTCGCTTATCACTCGTTCAAGGCGAGGCAGAATTTTGTTAATGTGAACATAGATAAGGAAATCCCACGCGGATTTACCCTTATGTGTTTACCTCAGGATATTGAAAGAGCATTTATTAATATTTTGGACAATATCTTCTTTGCTTTGAATGTTAAACATAACGGGAAAGGGACAACGGCGTCTCTGAAAATTTCTCTAAGAGAAGTTGATAATGATTACGTTATAAGGCTTGAAGATAATGGAATAGGAATGAGTGAAGAAACTTTACAGAAAGTTTTTGAGCCATTTTATACGACGAAAGATCCTGGCCAGGGAACAGGTCTTGGAATGTCTATTGTTAATGATATTGTGACGGCACATAAAGGTAAGTTGAATGTGACTTCGACTCTTGATGTGGGAACAACTATTGAAATTCATTTTAAAAAGGTTTCTGAATGACAATACTTATAAGTGGTTTTGTTCCTTTTGGAGAATGGAAGTCCAATCCCACAGAGCGACTAGTTGAAGAATTGGAGTCAGATAATATCAATACAATTTTACTTCCAGTAAGTTACGATCGTGCATTTAAAGAATTAGAAAATACTGCAGACATACTAAGGCCTGATACACTCATTATGTTAGGAGTGGCCGGAAGAAGAAAATGTATTTCGCTGGAGCGAATTGCAATTAACGTCATCGATGCCGAGATAAAAGATAATGATGGCTACGGGCTAAATGGGCTGGTGATTGAAGAGAGTGGCCCAGATGGTATTTTTACAAATATGGACTTACTGAAAATCTATGAAACCTATGACCAATCAAGGTTTCTTCCTCTAGAAATATCTAATACAGCGGGAACCTATGTTTGCAATTATCTCTACTATAGGGCCCTTTCAAAATATAAGAATTCGATGAATGTACTCTTTATTCATGTACCACCTACGAAAGATGAAATGGCTGAGTCTGAGATTATTTTTGATGATTTAAAAGAGTCGGTGAGGTCGATAATTAAGAATTTTTCGAGCACAAAATAAAAAAGCCAGACTAGGTCTGGCTTCTTTATAAAACTGGTACTCCCAAGGGGATTCGAACCCCTGTTACCGCCGTGAAAAGGCGGTGTCCTAGACCGGGCTAGACGATGAGAGCGTAACCTTAAATTCCCGGATTTTACTAAACATGGTGATCTCGCTGTGACTCGAACACAGGACCCTCTCCTTAAAAGGGAGATGCTCTAACCAACTGAGCTACGAGACCGTCATTCTGTTTAGGTGAGATTGAATATAAGGTAAGAGGTCTTAGTCGTCAATACTAAAATTCGAAAAAGTGAAAAAAATTACAAAAAAAATGGTCAATTTTCTTTGTTTGCAATGGGTCTTTTTTTCAACACACCTTGCCTTAATGGCCTGAATCCTATATTTTATCGACGTTTTACAAATTCAAGATATGTGGTTAACAGTGGAAAATAATCTCGTAAATTCAACAGATAATAAGAAAGTTTCTTTTCATACATTAGGGTGTCGTCTGAATTTTTCGGAAACAGGTACAATTTCTCAAGGCTTCGTGGATCGTGGCTATGAAATTGTTGAATTCGGAGAGCAAGCAGACGTAACTTTTATCAATACATGTACAGTAACAGACGCGGCGGATTCAACGTGTCGTAACTTAATTAGAAAAGCATACAAGGCTTCTCCAGATGGAAAAATTGTCGTTGCTGGATGTTATGCTCAAATGGATGCGCCAAAAATTGCAAAGATGACTGGTGTTGATCTGGTTCTTGGAACGAGTGAGAAATATAAAGTTTTCGATTACCTTAATGAAGAAGAAACTGATGCAATTCACATTGATAAGTCAGTAGACTTCTATGGGGCTGCAACAAGTTCTGTCGATGGTCATACTCGTTCTTTCCTAAAGATTCAGGATGGATGTAACTATGTTTGCTCATTTTGTATTATTCCTTTTGCTCGTGGAAGATCTAAGGCAGTAACAATTGAGAGCGCAATTACTGAGGCGAAGAAGCTTTTATCGCAAGGATTTAAAGAGATCGTTTTAACAGGTGTTAATATTGGTGAGTATGAATCAACAAGTGGTGAGAAACTTTCTGACCTTGTTAAAGAACTACTTGCTCTTGATGGTCTTGAGAGATTAAGGCTTGCGAGTGTTGAGCCAAATACGATTACTGATGAACTTTTAGAAGTAATGAAGAGTTCACCGAAATTCCTTGATCACTTCCATATTCCACTTCAAAGTGGTGACGATACAATTCTTACTAATATGAGAAGAAAGTATTCTGTTGATGATTACAAGAGAATCATTAATAAGATTATTACAGCTTTTCCAAATGCTGGGATTGGAGCAGATATTATTTGTGGATTTCCTGGTGAGACTGATGAGAACTTCCAAAATACATTTAATCTTGTAAAAGAATTGCCAATTACTCACTTCCACGTTTTCCCATATTCGAAGAGAAAGAATACAATGGCCGGAAAGATGGATGATCATATTCAACACCCAGTTAAAAAGCAGAGGGTAAAAACTCTTATTATGCTTGGAGATGCAAAGTTAAATATGTTCACTGAAGATCAAGTTGGATCAAATAGTGAAGTTCTTTTTGAAAGAGAGAATAAAGAGGGATACTGGGAAGGGTATACAACAAACTTTGTAAGAGTATTTGTTAAGTCTTCACAGAACTTAAAAAACCAAATCATTAATGTTCAGTTAACTGAATTCAAAGATAATAAGCTCTATGGAGAGCTTATTAATTAAAGCTAATATATAGCGAGTAATCATCTTCACAGTAAATTTGCGAATAAGTTTCTCCACCAAGCTCAGGTGCGTGAAACTTAATCTCGCGACATTCTTTACCATCAATAGTGATAACTTCAACTTCTTCAGAAAAAAAGTTTTCACAATCTCTTGAAGAGTGTGGGTATGAAGGACGTCCTCCAAGAACAGCGTAATTAATAAGTTTATTTGTTCCCCTTACTGTAGACTTTAAGTGTGGATGACCTGCTGGCATATTTTCAATTTGATCGCGTGTGAATTTCTTTCCACTAATCATACCGACTTCCATAATTCTAGCTTCACCATCACATATCGCTGTATTGTATTCGGCTTTTGCTTTTTGGAAATCTTCAACACAATTTCTTTTTGGAGAAGGTTTTGATTTATACTTTCCAGAATACTTTGCCTTCAATTCCATGTTGAACATTAACTTTTGCATCGGAGTCATATGCTCACTAAAAGAAAATGCAGAAAAAGAGATAACGATTGCCAAAAGTACTTTCATAGAAGACTCCAAAATAAATTATTTGTAGTTATATTTGCATTGTTTATGCCAATCTTGACACTTGTAAGTGCTTGAATTTAAATACTTTAAGAATGAGGAAAGTGTATAAATTATAGCAATGACCAAAAAGTTGACAGTTTTTTTACTTTTATTTCACTAATCATTTACGAGATTCAAACAATCAATTGCATAACTTCTATTAGGATAAATTCATAACAAAAACTAGGAGAAGTTATTTGAAACCAATTCTTGCTACTACTTTAATTCTGATGACAACAAGCTCTTTCGCTAATTGTGATAACCTAAAAAGCTGTGTTGAAGAAGCATCTACTTTAACTGGTGTTAGTTATATCGGTGCTGTTGATTTGAATCAAAAGAATTTTATCTCAGATAGTTTTGCTCTTGATAGAGAAAATGTAGAGAAGTCAATTTCTGTGCTTTTAAATCAGCATGGATTTACAAGAATAACGGTAAATGAAAAAACAAAATTAATAATCCCTGCACGTGATGTTCGCTACAACACTGTAGAGAGCATTAAATGGACCGGCGATATTCAGGATATCCCAGATCTTTCAGACTATTTCTTATTAACCTACCCATTAAAAAATCAAGAGAGCTTGCCTTATATAACTCGCGCTCTTCGACCATTCATGTCACGCTACGGTAGAATTATCGAACAGGTGACTTCTGCTACAATCATCGTACAGGATACTGGAACAAACTTAAGAAAGATCGCCGGTCTGCTCACACAATTTGACCAACCTTTTGATCAGAAAAAGGTTAGAGACATTGAAAGACGAATGAAACACACCAATAGTAAATATGAAAAAAACAAGGAGGGTGGTAGACGTAAATGAAATCCTTAAATCTCAAAACCTTTGCTGAATAAAATCTTACATGGAGGAGGGAGTTTATCCCTCCTTTTTTATTTTAGATTACTTATTTTGCTCCACCCAGCTTCTTAGTTGGTCATAGTTCATCGCACCTGCGATATTACCAGTGATCTTCCCGTCCTTAATCATCATTGTCGCTGGAATCCCTCGAACTCCAAGGCGAGCGGCGAGATCTTGATTCTTTTCCGTATTAACTTTTAGAAACTGAACATGCCCACCATATTCATTTGAGACCATTTGAAATGTCGGTCCATACTGCTGACAAGGTCCACACCAAGAGGCCCAGAAATCTACAATTATAGGAATAGATGAATTTCGAACGATCTTATCAAATTCTTCTGTTGTGACGTCTTGAACAAGGTCATGAAAGGCCAGCGGGGTTTTACATTTTCCACAGATTGGCTGCTTTTTTACATCTGAAGCTTCAATTTTATTAAGTGCATGGCAGGAAGGACAACTTCCAAGGATTTTTTTCATAAATACCTCCATAGATTAATATGGAGGCATTATAAATTTTGTAAAGGTCTGCTTAGAAATATTCTTTTAAAAATTTAATCTGGCTTCTCTCTGGACCAAAAGCAAGGATTCCTACAGGGATTCCAAGAGTTTGTTCAATCAGAGCGATATAGTCTTTAACTTCCGTCGATAACTTACCAGAGAAATCATCCGTGAATGGCTTTAGCTCTTTATATACGGGTTCAACTTTTGAAAGATCAATTCCAGGATACGCACAATCAATTTCTTTTCCTTCATATTTGTAGCTTGTACAAACCTTAAGAACATCAACTTCGCTTAGGATATCGAGCTTTGTTAGCGCAATGCTGGTAAGAGCAGAACACTTCACAGAATATTTAAGAAGAGGAAGGTCTAGCCATCCACATCTTCTCTTTCTTCCTGTTGTTGCTCCGAACTCGTGACCGATAGTTTGGATTTTTTCACCAACGTCGTCAAAAAGTTCAGTTGGGAAAGGTCCTTCTCCAACTCTTGTCGTATATGCTTTTGTGATCCCTAAAACTTCTTCTACTTTACCTGCAGGCATTCCTGCTCCAGTGAAGATTCCACCGTAAGATGTACTTGAAGAAGTTACAAAAGGGTATGAACCATAGTCAATGTCTAGAAGAACACCTTGTGCACCTTCGAAAAGAATTTTCTTTCCTTCTGTCACACACTTATCAAGGTAGCTAAATGTATCAGCAACAAATGGAGCAAGGGACTTTCCTAGTTCAAAAAGTCTTGCTGCTTCTTCTTTTGCAGAAGGATATTCACATTGATAAAGATTTTTAAAAAGAGCTTCTTTTTCAATAAGATTTGCAGAAAGTTTTTGCTCAAGTACTTCAAGATTTAAAAGATCACGAACCTTAATTGCTTTACGGCTAATTTTATCTTCGTAAGCAGGTCCAATTCCTTTTCCTGTCGTTCCAATTTTTACTGGCCCTTTGGCTTCTCTCTGTCCATCAAGGAGCTTGTTATAGTGAGTGATAACTGTTGTGTTTGCAGAGATCATAAGATTACTTGAAGTAACCTTGATTCCAGAGGCTTCAACATTTTTTAACTCATCTAAAAAAGCACCCGGATCAAGAACCACACCGTGTCCAACAACTGAAGTACAGTGAGAGTGAAGAATTCCTGATGGGATAAGGTGAAGAACGATCTTCTTGTCACCAACAATGATCGTATGTCCAGCGTTGTTACCTCCTTGGTAACGAACAACAACATCACACTTAAGGCCTAGAAGGTCAGTGATTTTTCCTTTTCCTTCATCTCCCCATTGAGAGCCAATAATCGCCAGAGATTTCATTACGCTTTTACCTGATTAACGATATTGTTATTACCAAAGTATTCTCTGATTTGTGCAACGGCCATTTGACCTACTCTTAGTTGAGCTTCTTCTGTCGCTGCTCCTAAGTGTGGAGTCATCACAAGATTTGGGAGCTCTTTTAATTTATTGTCCGCAGGAAGTGGTTCTGCAGAGAAAACATCAAATCCGGCTGCTCTAAACTTCTTACTTGAAAGTGCAGCGTAAAGATCTTCTTCATTAACGATTCCACCACGAGAAGCATTAATAAGAATTGCATCAGCTTTCATAAGATTGAAAAGTTTTGCGTTAACAAGCCCACGAGTTGCATCCATTAGAGGAGTATGCAGTGTAATGATGTCACAGCTTTCAAAAATTTCTTCAAGCGTTGCTGCTTTGGAAACATATGGAAGATCACTCTTTTCAAAGAATGGATCAAATACTTTAACTTCAGGGTCAAAACCTGCAAGTCTCTTTGCTACAATTTGTCCAATCTTTCCAAAACCAACGATACCAACTTTCTTATTTGCTAGTTCGTTTCCTGTGAAAGAAGCCTTATCCCATGCACCAGTTTTCATTGAGGCATCTGCTGCCGCAGTTTTTCTTAGAACTGTCATCATAAGAGCAATTGCGTGCTCTGCTGCTGAGTTATTATTTGCACCAGGAGTGTTTTCAACTACAACATCGAATTCAGCACATGCTTTCTTGTCGATATTATCTGTACCTTCACCTGCTCTGATAACAAGGTTAAGATTTGGTGCTAATTCAAGATATTCTTTAGTTACTGTAGTTGCTGATCTGATGATGAGTGCGTTAGCTTTAGGGAGGAGTTCTTTTAATTCTTCTTGAGTTATTTTTGCTTTTGGGTGGACTTCGAGGTTTGTTTCAGCTTGTAATGCTTCAAAAACTTCTTTGTCCATACCGTCACAAACGACGATAAATGGTTTCATATGGCCTCCTAAGACTAGTTGTTTTAAAATGACGTTGAAATTATAGAATGAATACAGGGAGACTGTAACGTGGAAAATCAGAATTTTTTATCTTTTTTTGGTCAGAACCAGAGCTATTTCGTACGTCAGGTGAAAGAGTGGGGGGAGATTCTGACAGGGTTTGAAACGAAGAATAAATATCAAATATTGGATGCTAATAACCAACCTATTGGATTTTGTGCTGAGCAGGGTAGCGGGTTCTGGGCATTTATTAAGCGTAGCTTTCTTCGTGCTCATCGTCCGCTGACAATTCATGTCTTTGATAGGGAAGGAAATAAGATTCTAGAGCTTGATAGGCCGTATTATTGGTTCTTCTCTTCTATGTACGTAAAAGATGCGAATGGCAAAAATCTTGGTCATATCGAACAAAAATTTGCGATTTTTAGAAAGAGATATGAACTTCTTGATCATGCTCATAAAGTATTTGCACGTATTGATTCTGGATTTTTTAAATTCTTTTCTTTTGAAATTTTTAATAATGGTGACAAGAGTATTGGACTTATCTCAAAGAAGTGGGGTGGTATTTTTAAGGAGATATTCACCGATTCTGATACTTTTGGAGTTCAGCTTACTACTGATTTATCACCGGAGCAAAAGGCGATTATCTTTGCAAATGCACTGAGTATCGATTTTGATTATTTTGAAGAAAATGCAAATAGAGATGGAATTTTCTAAAAAAAAGGGCGATCTGGTCGCCCTTCAATTTAAATTAGTAATCTGTAAGTGACAAATGCCCCACCATAAGCCAGTAGTGTCATATAACCAAACATATAGGCAACATACTTCCAGCTATCAGTTTCTCTTTTAACGATACCGAGAGTTGAGATACATTGCATAGCAAATGCAAAGAATACAAGTAGTGACCAAGCTACTGCGATATTGTAAACAGGAAGACCTGTTTCAGGATTTATCTCAGACTTCATTCTATCCTTAAGAGAGTCAGACTCTTCATCAACATCACCTAGAGCGTAAATAGTTCCAAGTGTTGATACAAAAAGTTCTCTTGCTCCCATTGCTACGATAATCCCAACACCCATTTTCCAGTTGTACCCAAGAGGTGCAATTACTGGTTCAATAGTTTTTCCCATGCGACCAATTGTTGAGTACTCAAGTGATATTGCTGCAACTTCAGCATCCGTTTTCCCTTCAAGCTGTTCTGGTGCTGGCTTTGGAAAAGTAGAAAGAACCCAAATAACCATAGAAAGTACAAGAATAATTGTTCCGGCTTTCTTTAAAAATACTTTCCCCTTCAAGTACATTGCTTTAAATGCAATCTTAAGAGATGGAAGTTGATAAAGTGGAAGCTCGATAATAAATGACTGAGTCTTTCCTTTGAAAAAAGATAGTCTAAAAATTTTAGCAATAATAAGAGCTGTTATACTTCCTAAGAAATAAAGGAAGAAAAATGCAAGAGCTTGTGAATTGAAAATTCCAAAAATAGTTGTGCTTGGAATAAATGTACCAATAAGTAGAACATAGACAGGAAGTCTTGCACTACAAGTGATTAATGGGATTACCATTAGTGTGGCCATTCTTTCACGCTTATCTGCAATTGTTCTCGTTGCCATAATTGCAGGAACTGAGCAAGCAAAACCAGACATGAACGGAAGAAATGCTTTCCCGTTTAATCCAAACACTGACATTAATTTGTCAGTAATAATTGAAGCGCGAGATATATATCCACTTTGTTCAAGTAAACTTAATAGGAAAAAGAGGATAACAATCTGTGGAAGGAAGATTATAACTCCACCAACCCCAGCGATAACACCATCAACGATGAAGCTATTAAGTTGACCTTCAGGAATAAGGGCTCCAATATATTCACCAAAACTTCCAACACTTCCATCAATAAAGTCCATGAATGGGGTAGAGAAAGTGTAGATAGAATGGAAGATCATGTAAAAGATCGCTAAGAAAATAAATCCACCAAGATATGGGTGTAGTACAAAATTATCAATCTTATTTGATAAAACGATTTTGTCTTTTCCTTCTCCAACAGCGTAAGATGCTTTTAAGTCTCTTGCTTGTCTTTGAAATTTTTCAATGAAGTTTAAAGAATTTACTTCGTTACTGATGTCAACAGAACCAACTTCGTTAAAAGCAATATTGAAAGGATTATATTCAATTGCATCTTCATTAAAGATAATCTTCTTTTTCGGAAGAAGGCTCTCGTCTCCAGTGTTGTCACGAATGAACTTATCAAGGGCCTTGATATCACCTTTGTATGCACTCGTTATAATAAATGGCACACCAAGATTCTTTCCGATTCCTTCTAGGTCAAAGTGTTTAGCTTGAGCGAGGTCGGACTTGTTGAAAATAATTCTTATCTTATCTTCAAATAATTCCTTAAGTCCTAGTGCTACAGAAAGAGATGAATCCATTCTTGAAGCATCAACAACAACAAAAATTTCAGAATATTCGCTAACCTGATTATTTTTTCCAAGGATTGTAGAAACAGTAACAGACTCGTCAATTGATGAAGGAACTAGCGAGTAGATACCTGGTAAATCAACGATAGTAATTTGTTTTTCATTTTCTTTGTTTGATTTTAGACCTGCAAGTGCAGTATCAACAGTGATCCCGTAGTAGTTTGCTACTTTGCGGTTTGATCCCGACAGTACGTTAAATAGCGCCGTCTTCCCAGAGTTTGGTGGACCGATAACTAAAACTTTTTTCATTTCTTATCCTATAATTTCAACATTAATAAGTGCAGCTTCTGCGATTCTCATGGCAACAGTTTCACCATCTGTAAGACGAATTGTAAGAGGTGAACCAAGAAAAGATTCACTAACAAGATCAATTGTGTCCCCTGGTAGAATACCTAGACCAATCATCATTGATTTCGAAAGAAGGTTTTCATTGAATGAATGAACCTTTGCTTTTGAGCCTTTTTTGACTAGAGATAGTATTGTCATATATTCCTCGTTTTAAGAAAAAACATTGATGTATAAGAACTTATACATTAGTTTTAATAGTCAAACAAGTCTATGACATATGTCATTTTTACTTTAGTTAAGCTACTGATTTGAAAGGGCTTCGGAGAAATGCTCAGTAAGTTTCTCAATAATTTCTGAACCTAGTTCGAGTTTTCTGGTCTTTATACCAGTCAGTTCGAAGATTTTCTTTGAGATTCGATTTGATTCTGTGCCTTCGTGCTTATCTTGAAGATATATAATCTCACTTACTTTTGATGAGGCCAAAAGTTTTGCACATTCGTGGCATGGAAATAATGTGACGTAACACTTTGCATTTGAAAGGTTGTTTGTTGTGTGGAGAATTGCATTTGCTTCTGCGTGAACTACGTAACCATATTTTTGAAACTCAAGAGAAGCGGTCTTGTCCTTACCCCATGGGAGCTTCGTTTCATCAATACCAGCAACAAAACCATTATAGCCGAAAGTAATTTGGTGGTTATTTTGATCAACGAAAACACAACCAACTTTAGTTGCAGGATCTTTACTTTTAAAGCTAGCCATTATGGCCTGGAGCATAAAGTACTCGTCCCAGTTAATAGCGCTTTTAACATCGATGAAGTTGATATGATTATTTTCCATGGGCTAAAGATAGGAGAAAAGTTGTCAGTTTGTCACAGATTTTTTGCAGTAAATATAGATTAAATTTAACAGTGTGAATATCTCTTAATATTCTATTCTTTGTTCACATATGAACTCTTCCATTATTTCAGCCGTTTAAGATCATTACTTAAATTTACTTTTTTTTTATAAATAAGTTCTTAATAAAGTCGATAAAATAAGCAAGTTAACGACTTTAAAAAAAGAAATTGAAAAGGAAGCTGTATGAAATTTTGGAAGGCTCTGTCATTTAAGGCAAAAACACTCATCTCACTAGGTGGCGTTCTCTTGATAATGATTGCTGCATTAGGCTTAAGTTTTGTTTCTTCGTCAAATATGCGTGCTGAATATTTACATATTATAAAGAGTGAACTTGAAGCTAGAGACCAGTTACGCGTTCTATCTGAAGATATGCTAACGGCGAGAAGGCATGAAAAAGATTTTCTTCTTCGTGGAGACGAAAAGTACTTAAAGAAAAATGCGGAGACAGTTGAAGATTTTAGGGCCGGGGTTGAAAAACTTAAAAACTCAGAAGGTTTTGATTTTTCGAAAGAGGAATATGGAAGTCTGGTAAGCTCTATTGATGTGTACGAAAAGGGATTTGCGAAGGCCGTTGACGCTATAAAGAGTCAAGGGGATTCAAGTACAGGGCTTAGAGGAGAATTAAGAAATATTGCTCATGAAATTGAGAAATTTATTAAAGCGAATAATATTGGTGATAAAGGATTTGTTCAACTTCTTACTCTTCGTCGCCATGAAAAAGATTATTTATTAAGATACGATTTAAAATATTTTGAAAAAGCAAAAGTGGTTACTGGAGAAATGAAAAAGCTCGCTTCAGATCCAGCTATTGGTGATCAGTTAAATGTTTTGGCAGAGAAGTACATTAAAAAGTTTGGAGAAGTCACTGAAGCTCATAAGACTCAAGTTGATTCAATTGCTAGTTTTCGAAGCGCAATTCACTCTATTGAAAAGTTTATTAAAGAACACATTAAGGAGATAAATGAAGAAATTGCTAATGAAGTTGTAAATATAGAAAAAAGACAAAACCTAATAGAAATGATAATGCTTGGGTCATCAGTTTTTGCAATTTTAATTCTTCTCGGAGTTACAATATTCTATTTTCGTACAGCGCAAGCAATCACAGAGCTTGCTCTTAGTTTAAAGCATACTAGTGATGAGACTTCGAGTTCATCGAGAGAGTTAAAGCAAACTGCTGATGATCTTTCATCTTCTGTAACTGAACAATCCGCAGCGGTCTTAGAAACAGTTTCTACCCTTGATGAAATTAGAGAAATGATGAAGAGAAGTGTTGATAATGCTGCTTTTTCAGAACAGAAATCAACTGAGTCCCATGGGGTAGCTTCTGAAGGTAAGGAAGCGGTATCAAATGTTGTGAAAGCAATTAATGAAATCAGTGATTGTAATAATGATATTACAGGACAAATGGAGAAGACTTCGACAGAATTAGAACAAATTGTAAATGTTATTAAAGAAATTTCAGATAAAACTAAAGTTATTAATGACATTGTATTTCAAACAAAACTTTTATCTTTCAATGCTTCTGTTGAAGCGGCTCGAGCAGGCGAGCATGGAAAAGGTTTCGCGGTTGTTGCGGAAGAAGTCGGTAATCTTGCCCAGATGTCAGGTAATGCATCTAAAGAAATTGAAACTTTAATTTCAAGTTCTGTTCATCGAGTTGAATCGATTGTTACAGAGTCAAAAGAAGCCGTTGGCCGCTTAGTATCGGTAGCAAAAGGTAAAACTGAGTACGGGGTAGAAACAGCACAGCGTTGTGACCAAGTTTTAAATGAGGTTGTTTCTAACGTTGCTCAAGTTAAGGATCTGATGAAAGAGATTTCAGGTGCTGCTAGTGAGCAGGCTACGGGTGTGGAAAATATTGCTTCTGCGATGAATCAGCTCGATCAAGTAACACATGTGAATACGACAATTGCAAGCCAAACGGCAATGAACTCATCAACTCTTGCAAAGCAAGCGATTGACCTTGATTTAATTGTGTCAACGCTAGAAAGCTTAATCAATGGGCAAAAATCAAATAAAGTTGTAGGTGCTAAAAATACAATCGCTGAGTCTCAAGAAAAGGGAAAAGTTGTTGAGATGAAGAAAGCTGAAAAGAACCTTTCAATCGTTGAGGATATCCCTATTAATGAAGACGCACCAGTTTCAAAAGTTTCTGGTGAGAATTTTATGGATGGTCCTCCTTCGAGGGATGATGATAGATTTGAAGATGTCTAAAGATAGAGCAGAACTTAGGTTCTGCTTTTTTTTTGTAGCTATTGTGTAAGAGAGTTCATAAAATAAAATTCATGAGTAAATCAAGTAAGAGCTTTATTATATCTTCCCTAAAAATGGGAGTCGCAACTTTATCAAGTCGAGTTTTGGGTTTTTTTAGAGAAATTCTGCTCGCTCAAATTTTTGGAGCATCGGGGCTCACTGATGCATTTCATATTGCATTTAGAATTCCGAATATGCTACGCGACTTATTTGCTGAAGGTGCATTTTCATCGGCCTTCGTTCCAACTTTTACAGGAGCTAAGAATCATAGTGAAGAAGAAGCAATAAAACTTCTTTGGACTATGGGAATTGTACTTCTTGCAATTACGGGCTGTATTAGTGTCCTCATTATTATCTTTGCACCAGAAGTTGTAAGCTTAATGACCAATGAACTTTTCACTCAAGACGTTGCTCGCTTTGAGGTGTCTGTTCTTTTAACAAGAATAATGGCACCGTTTTTAACTTTTGTTTCTCTCGCGGCTTTATGTATGGGAGTTCTTAATACTTATAAAATGTTCTTTGCTCCAGCAATGGCTCCGGCCCTTTTCAATGTGGTAATGATTATTTCAATGCTTACTCTTCCAAAATGGTTAGAGGGCCAAGGACTAAATGGAATTGTTGCTCTAGCTATTGGGGTTATTATTGGCGGTCTTTGCCAGCTCTTTATTCAAATTCCGATGCTTGGTTCAAAAAAATTACTTCGCTTTGTTGGTGTCGACTTTAAGTCGAAGAATGTGACCGAAGTTTTACATCGCATGTCGATTGGGACAATTGGTGTCGCCGCTACTCAAATTAATCTTTTAGTTTCAACTTTTTTAGCTACAGGGACAGTGATTGGTGCAGTGTCTTGGCTACAATATAGTTTTAGGCTATTTCAATTTCCGGTAGGAATTCTTGGGGTTTCAATTGGAAATTCTAATCTTGTCCACTTTTCTGATCATTGGAAAAAAGGGGAAAGAGATGAAGCAGTGTCTTGTCTTCAGACAAGTTATATCACTTCATTGTTCACACTACTTCCTGCTTTTGCATTAATCTATGCTCTTGCTGAGGATTGTGTGGCCATTTCTTATCAGCGTGGAGCATTTTCGACTTCCGATACAATGATGGTTGCACAAACTTTAAAGTTCTATCTCGTGGGTCTTCCTTTCTACGGTCTGTATAAAGTGTTCTCTCCAACATTCTATACATTAGATAAACCTAAGCTTCCCGTATTTATTTCAACTGGTGCAATTTTATTAAATATTATTTTCTGTTTTTCGCTTGTTGATAGTATGGGGTTTAAAATCTTAGCCCTTGGGACATCTCTTTCAATGGTCTTTATAATCCTAGTGCAATCAATATTTTTGACTCGTTTACTCGGTCTTGAACTTTCTTTTTTCTTTCCTTTAAGATTTTTTAAGCTGGCCTTTGCAGGAATTATTTGCTTCGTCGCAACAAATTATTTTAGAAATTTATTTAGTATAGATATAGGCAATGGGACAATTAAATTGCTTTCTATCTTCTTAATGAGTGTTGGTACTGGCGCTTTAGCGTACTTTGTGTCTTTGTGCGTTATGGGGGACTACAAATTAGTAACTGGTTTTTTTACAAAGATATTAAAAAGAAAATAACCTTTTGCTTGCTTGTCTGAATCCAAATAGTTACACTTTTAAGTGGATTATATTTTTTGGAGAAAAATCATGAGAACTAATTTTGATACTCTCAAGGCGCTTGCCCTTTATTCTGTGAACAGTTTGAAGCAAGGTGGAGTAATTGAATTTGATATTGCTGACAGAGAAGCACTAATTGATGCTATGGCTACAGAGTACGGAGTTTGTTTTGCAACAGATGAAGATATTCGTGATCAAGCAATTGAAGAAGTAGAAGATAAGATGGGACTAGATAGTCTTACTGAAGATATTACTGAATCGGAAATGTTTAACCACGCTAGAAAAGAAATTATCAAATCTTTTAGTGGTGAGAATATTGGTGGTCTATATTTAGTAGAATCTCTTCACCAAATCGCAAACAGAATGGCTGAGTTCCTTCTAAACTGTGAATTAATTGAAGATGTATTTGGAAGTGATGAAGACATTCATTCTTTCCTTGTTCAAAGTATCAGACAATTTAATCCAAAAAGAAATTAAGATATGGCCCACTTCAAAGTGGGCTTTTTTTTTGCCTCTTTTTATTTCGTGATATTTGCTATCATCTGTTCAAAGAAAGGCCCTTCAAGTAACCCGTTTAGAATTGAACTCTTGCTTTCAACAATAAAAATCTCATCAGCATTTTTAAAGATTAAGATATCTATGTAGAGACGGTGTTCATCATCTTGAGTCGCAGTTCCTTCAATGCGAAGAGCTTCAACGCCAATATCACTAAATGAAATAATATTTTCTGGTACTTTGATAATTACATTCTCTTCATCAAAGACAAGTTTTTTCTCAATTGCATATGACTCGAATACATCCTGAAGATTTTGTGTTTCATTTAATTTGAAGTTGTATTTTAAAAAAGTTGCTCGCCAGTCATAGCGCGTATCAGTTCTCTCAAAAATATATTTTTCATCACTACTAAAAGTTTCTGTCCACCAAAGTGGAATATTGAAAAGTAGTCCGCCGAATCTGAATTCCTTTCCTGTTGCCAATGCAACTTTCGTTTCATTCTTAATTGAGAATGCCATGTAGGTGAGGTAGACAAGTATAATGGTCAAAACTGACCAACCAAAAATATTTTCCATGACACTTTTTATCGAGATCGTGTGACTCTGTAAATGATCTATATTAGCCAAAATTATTCGTGAAATCATAGAGTTAGCTTTGTTTTAACTTTTTTGTTCAAGTTTTTCTCCTAACTTGTCGATTAGACAATGAGATAAAATGTAGTCGGAGTAAAAGATGAGAAAGCATTCAACAATTAAGAAACTACTAGTTCTTGTAATAATGGCAAACAGTGCACTTGCGGATTGGACAGTCTGTGAGGAGATCTCTGATGTATACGAACAAGAAAAGTCTCTTTGTTATAAAAGATATATCAATAGCGAGTTTGGCGATGGTGGATTCTGCGTGGAATGTTTACCCGAGTTACCAGAAACAAATCCTTGGGCCGAAGTTGCAAAAGTAGCAATTCCGTCACTTGCAATGTTTGGATCAGCATATGTTGGTGCAAAGTATGCTTATAAATCTCAAAAAGAATGGGCGAATGCTTATGAAGGTGGGATCAAATCATGTAATGGAACAATTACTGATTACCATGCCTACAACCTCGAAGTAGGTGCGAATCCAATAACTGGAAAAGAAGAAACTTCAATGCTTGGAGCCTGTATGGGTAGTGGCATGGGAGCGTATGCTGGTGGCCTTGGCTTAACTGGTGGACTATATGGTGGTGTTGGTGGAAGTGGTTTCATTAACAACGGATTCTCTGGTGGCTACATGGGTGGGATGATGGGTCCTAACTTTGGCGGCGGCTATACAGGTGGTATGTACGGAAATGGTATGTACGGAAATGGAATGGGTGGATATGCTCAAGTGAATTTAAATCCATGGGCTTCGCTTGCTGGTGGGGCCCTTGCTGGTCTTCTGACTGGTGGAAACTTATATGGTGGAGTTAGTATCAACGGTGGTGTTGGCATGGGTGGATACCCAGGTGGCTATGGAATGGGTGGTTACCCTGGATATGGCATGGGCGTTGGTATGGGAGGTTACCCAGGGTATGGCATGGGCTATGGAATGGGTTACGGAATGGGCATGGGTGGATACCCAGGTGCAGGTATCGGTATCGGTGGATACCCTGGAGCTGGAATTGGTATCGGTGGATATCCAGGAGCAGGAATTGGAATCGGTGGAAGCATAGGTATCGGTGGATATCCTGGCGCTGGAATTGGTATCGGTGGATATCCTGGAGCTGGAATTGGAATCGGTGGAAGCATAGGTATCGGTGGATATCCTGGCGCTGGAATTGGTATCGGTGGATACCCAGGAGCAGGAATTGGCATCGGTGGATATCCTGGAGCAGGAGTTGGAATCGGTGGAAGCATCGGAATCGGTGGATATCCTGGAGCAGGCGTTGGAATTGGTGGCTATCCTGGAGCTGGAGCTGGAATTGGAATCGGTGGAAATATCGGTATTGGTGGCTATCCTGGAGCTGGTGGAAATATTGGAATAGGTTTACCTGGCATGTACCCGGGGATGAATGGAAGCCTTGGTGTAAATGGTGGAATGTATCCAGGTTACAATGCTGGTTATAACGGAACTGCTGGTTATGGTTTAAATAACTATTACGGAAACGGATCGACTGGTGCATGGGGAAGCTCTGGTGGTTGGCAGGCGCAAGCGCAAGCTCAACAGTACCTCGCTTATATGAATCAAGGACAGTCTGTGGCAGCAAACTCACGTTACCAACAAAATCAAGTTGGGAATATGTATGCTAATCAGTCCCTTTATTCTAATCTTCAGTCTGCACAAAATAACCTCTACGGAAATATGTACGGACAAGCATATAGCTCTGGTTACAACCCATATGGGAATGTAGGTATTCAGGCCCAATTTGGGGTCGGTGCACAAGCTGGATACTCGTTTAGAACTAATTAAAATAGAAAATGAATAGATAAAAGAAAAGGCTCCATTTGGAGCCTTTTTTATTTAGCGTGCATTAAAACTTTAATACATTTTTCAAAAACGACTTCAATCTTATTTGCATCAATCATTTTATCAACCACACCTGTTCCAAAAGTAGGGTGTTCAATAAGCTGACCTTCAAGAAATTTCGTTCTAATTGAGTACTTTATAGGAGCTTCTTTTGAACCTTTTACGGCCTTGTCCCATACATTGAAGATCTTCTCTTCAGAGCTCATTCTTGGCTTAACAATTCTACCTGTGCTAGTTCTTCTTGTTTTTCCAGCTACCGCTACTTTCTTTTCTTTGAAAGAATGATTAGAGTTACAAGTCTTACATTGTACTCTCATTGGAGTTTTTTCATCTTTCATAACAACAATAATATGAGCAAGGTCTAGTTTACACTTCGAACAATATGTTACAATTTCCTTGCCAACACCAATTTGAGACATACATTTTCCTGGTTATTTGATTAGAAGGACAAGGATATTTTTTGTGAGTGATAAAGTAAAGACCGAACGCATAGGAATGAAAAGAATTCAGCTTTTAGAAAAAGCTAAGACACTTCCGTCTATTCCGGGTTGTTATTTACTTAAAAAAGTCAGTTCTGATGGGGAAGTTGAAGATATTCTCTATGTTGGGAAAGCAAAAAACTTAAAGAGTCGGGTATCTTCTTATTTTAATAATTCTCCAAAATCGCCCAAAACAGATATTCTTGTTTCTCATGTCAATAATTTCGATTTTATTATTACTGATAATGAATCAGAAGCATTTGTTCTCGAAAACAATCTAATCAAGAAGCATTACCCAAAATATAATATTCGTTTAAAAGATGATAAGTCTTATCCTTATGTATCAATAGATTTGAATGAACCATTTGCTCGACCGGTTTACACGAGAAAGCCAAATCGGGCAAAAAAAATTAAGCTTTTTGGGCCATTTACAACAGGTAGTAATATTTCACAAGTAATTAGAATTCTCATGAAATCTTTTATGTTAAGGGATTGTTCTCTTGCAGAATTTAACAGAAGAAAAAGACCATGCCTATTATTTGAAATCAATCAGTGTTCTGCTCCATGTGTTGGGAAAATTAATGAGCAAGATTACCTGAAGGATTTAAATTTTGTTATTAACTTCTTTGAGGGGAAGAGTAAGAAAGCATTAAAAGAACTGGAAGACCGAATGATGAATGCAGCATCGGAAGAGAAGTTTGAGTTAGCAGCATCAATTCGTGATAATCTTCAGGTCTTAAAAGAATTCTGTGAAGGATCTTTTGAACAGAATGTTGAGATGAATAATAATAAGAACCTTGATGTTATCTCTTACTATGTAGGAGATATTGAGTTAGACATTTCTTGTTATATGGTGAGAAATGGAATTGTTTTAGGACATAAGAACTTTCACTTTCAAAAGGGGGACGACGCTTTAGAGAATGAAGAAATATTTATGAACTTTCTCTATCAGTATTACACGACAACACGCGAGCTAACACCCGATGAAATTGTCGTTGATCTCGCTGATAACAATATTCAAATTCTAAAAGATTCTTTGTTAAGTGCTCTTGATACAGAGATAAAAATATCTTCTCCAGGAAAGCAGTTTGCAAATATCTTCTCTTTGACTTCTGAGCATGCAAAAGAACATCAGAGATTTAGAAATAAGAATGAAGACTCACCATGGGTTGGACTAAATAAGCTTCGAGAGCTTTTGAATTTAAAAGAAACACCAAAACTTCTTGAATGCTATGATGTTGCAATTTGGCAGGGGAGCTCTCCAACGGCATCACAAATTGTATTTGATGAAGGGGTACCGGATAAGAAAAGATATCGCTATTATGCTCTAGAAGAAAGAGAAGAAGGAAATAATGATTTTGAAATGATGAAAGAGGTTCTCAGTCGTCGCCTTAAAAAAGGCAAACTACCTGACGTCTTTATTGTCGATGGTGGAAAAGGACAGGTTAATTCATTTCTTGAAGTGCTCAAGGATTTTGATTTGAATATTCCAGTTGTTGGAATAGCAAAAGAGAGAAGCGGAAAGCATCAAAGCTTTAAAGATACAGCTGTTGCAAAAAGTGAAGAGCGTTTAATTATTCCAAATCGTTTGAATCCGTATATTCTCAAAAAGTGTCCATCACTGATGAGAATTGTTGTTTCCATGAGAGATGAAGCACATCGATTTTCTCGCAAGCTTCATCATAAAAAAGAGAAGGACAGGATTTTCAATTCTTGGTTCAATGACATTGAAGGAATTGGACCAAAGACTCGTGAAAAAATTCAAACTAATCTCGATGTGAGCATTGAAGAGCTAAAATCTTTTTCTACAGATCAAATAATGGATAAGTTTTTAGTGAGTGAAGTGATTGCGAAGAAAATAAAAAAGAAGCTGTCTTCTGACAGCTTTTAGTTGATGACATGAATCTTTTTACGATTCCCGTGACCACATTCTGGGCAGCGAGAATTTTCTTGTATGCATAGGTTTTTATAGTCAGAAAGATGAGTATGAATTAGTCTAGCCTCACATACTTCGCACGTATTAATGATTCTTGATACTTGATCAGCATCACCAAAGTACTCTTCAAATGTTTCAAATTTAAATTCAGGGTCAAAAGACATTTTTACTCCTACTTTCTTATCCAGTTACTTCTTTCATTATCGGTATGGCCCCTTTCGTCTTTACTAATTGTTTATCTTTTGAGATTTTGAGGGATAATTTACCCATGGGTAAAAATAGCTTCTCGAGATAGTTTATCTAACTCTTTGATTTTAAAAGGTAATATGAGCACTAACTTGTTTGAAAATCGGCTTCCAAAACACTCTCAGCTTACTTCGAAGCAGAGCTTTTTCACAGGACTGTTTAGTCGAAATCCGTGGTACCCAAATCTTTTAAAATTAAATCAACCGGTTGAGAATTCGAGTGAAACTCCAGTCGTAAAAGTACAACAACAAGAAGTAAAAAGAGCAGTTGAATCACTTCATAAGATTGAAGAGAAAGAAGTAAATCTTAATAAGCTCGTTGAAGTACCAGCAGCTAAGAATATCAAGAAAGAAGAACCTGTTGTTCAGGCAAGTGTGGCCGAAATTAGCTCGAGCTTTGAAGAATATCTTTCTTCAATGAACAAGGATTGGAAAAAAGAAGAAATTCCAGGTTTCAATTATTTTGAAAATGGAAAATTAAAGGTCTTGTTCTATGGTCTTTCTGAATTTGAAGAGAACGAATTTAAAGACCTTGAAGTTCCACCATATAGTTTAGTTCCAAGTGACCAAGATCTTCTAGGAAAAATGATCGGAGCAATGAATTTAAAAGAGGGTTCTTTCTTAAGATGTCCTCAGGTTAAAGGTGATGGGGCGCTTAATCATCTTCTAAGTGCTGTTTCATACTTTAGACCACAAGTCGTAGTTTCACTTGGAGCAGGTTCAACAAATATTGCTCTTGAAAAGAAAGTTCGTCTTTCAAATATTCATGGAGAAATTCTTCCTAAGTCATTTAGACTTACTGGTGAAAATAAAACTTTGGAATTTTATGTTTCACCTCTATTTCATCCTAATCTTCTTGAAATTAATACGAGTATGAAGAGAACTGCTTGGATTGATATGCAAAGAGTGATGAAGTTCTTACAAGAAAATCAAAAAACCGAGTAATATTGTCCGTCGATTTTGCTGTTGAGCAAAATTTTAAAATCGTCTATCATTTAAATGACCAAGAAGGTCAGTTAGAGGATTAGGATGATTCTTAAGTTTCATATAGCACTATTTGCGAGCACCCTAGCTTTTGCAAATATCAAAAATTATCAGAATATCAGTAATGACTTTAAAGTCAGAGTTCGTATTGCTAAAGAGTTAAACTCAGTGACTATCTCTGGTACCGACCTCAAGCGTGAGCTTTATCCTGTTAAGCAGAAGAAAGTGTTTGCAGGAAGGAAGAAAATAAAATTCAACTGCAGTGACTTTAAATCAGACAATAAGATGGCGAAAAATTCGATGCTCCTGGCTTCCTTAGAGTCTTCTACGGGCTTAATCTCTTTTGGGAAGAATAAGTATCACGGAAAATTAAATGTCGTTACGAGCGAAAATAATGATTCTTGTGATGTCGTTAATGAACTTGATATGGACATTTATATCGGGTCCCTTTTAGCTAAGGAGATGAATGCTTCTTGGCCTCTCGAAGCACTAAAAGCACAGGCCGTTGCTGCGAGAACATATGCCCTTTATCAAATCTCTAAAGCAAAACTAGTAGATGATTCATTTTTTGATCTAGAAAATTCTGAGAAACATCAAGTAAATGGAGACTTCTTCGATGTAACACAAAGAACTTTAAAGGCGTCGAGAGAAACATCTGGTCTTATTTTAACTAATGATCTTGGAGAGGTAATACCTGCGTTTTTTCATGCTAGCTGTGGTGGACATACTATAGAACCCCAGGAAGTATGGACGAATAAAGTTAGTGGTTATAAATCTGCTACGTGTGAATACTGTAAGACAAGAGATAACTGGGATAACACAATCACAAGAGAGCGCTTTAGGGCTTTTTTAGATTGGTTAGGAAAGAAAGATTATATTCGTCCAGTTGGTAATTATAAAAATCTTGTCGTTTACCCATCAAATAAGAATAGTGGTCATGTAGAACTTAGTATTGGGCAAAGACGAATAAGTTTAAGAAAATCACTTTTTAGAAGATACTTTGGAAGAGTTATTTTTCCATCAAATAACTTTCATATTGTCGACGGTCAAACAGATGGGGAAATTACTTTTGTAGGTAAGGGTAATGGCCATGGAGTTGGGCTTTGTCAGGTTGGTGCGAAATCCTTGGCCCAAAAAGGACTTGGGTTTCGTGAGATTCTCTCTCATTACTTCCCAAGTTTGAAATTAACTAAAACGATCTAATTACACTGAATGTTGTAGAATGTTGTTACTACTGGTGCAGCGTAGATTTGCCCATATTGAGACTGGTATGGATCAGCTTGCATATAAGTTTCTTTCGCCGAAGAAATTACCCCGTAAGGACATGATGTACTTTTTGAAAGAACGATACCGTACGGAGCTTGGAAGTTTGAAAGTGTACGACCTTCAAAAATTAGATTTTGATACGCACACATTGAAACGTAAACATTATGTCCAAGGACTGTATTTCCATTTGTGATTTCTGCAACGATCATTAGATCGTTAAATGTAGAAGTTCCCATATAGAGTTGACCGACATTTCCTGCAATTGTACCAGGTCTGAAAGAGCCACTTAGTTTATTTGTACTATAATATGAACTTGATGTTCCACCTTGAATACTATATTGGAGAACATTACTTATTCTTTGTCCCGAACTACATGGTAGAGCAGAAGAGAGCTGAGAAAAAAGTGAATTAACAGCTTCAGGGTTAGAGGCACTATTGATAGTCGTTGATCCGTTTGATGTTCCACTGCTGTAAATTGTTCCAGAACCAGATCCCGAAGAAGAAGACTTGTTATCTCCACCACAACTTACAAGAGCAGTTAAGGCACCAAATACGATAATGTTTTTTAACGAAATTTTCATTTTGCTAATCCTTAAATATTTCCCCACAAATTAACTGGGCTTTTATTGCTTTAGGCATATCGGTGTCCCCTCTTTAAAACTTTAGTGAATCAGTTATTATTAAATAATATCAAGTTAAATACTTAGAATACCGAAGATTAGGATATGATAATTAATAAGATTAAGAACATTGTTGATAACCTCAAAGTAATGTTTAGGGATGAGCATGCTCTTTTTAGAGTTTCAATGGGACTGAAATTCGCCCTAATTCCAACTCTGTCACTAATGTTCGCAATCCTACTTAATTACATTATTCTTCGAGTTACTATTTCGACATTAATGTCTTTTGAGAATGTTCGTGACTTTGTCATTGTTGATATTCTCTATCTATTTATTGAAAAGAGTGTTGTGGATATTATCCCATGGTTTATCCTTCTCTTTTGGATTCTACTAATTCTAGGAATGTTTCTTGCCAATGTTGTAATTAGGCCATTTAAAATTATTGGTGATTATTGTGAGCAAAAAGTAAAGGGACAGACTGTTTCTTATGATCCGGAATTTGTGACTAACTTAAAACTCTTATCTTCATTCTCTGAATGGTTTTTTAGTACAATCGATGTAATGAAAGAAGTAGGGGATATTCGTGAAGTTAAGATTCCCGAAAAATACAAACGAATTCATCAACCAGTTTTCGAAACTAGCTTTTTCTTGTATACCTCTCTCGTCGTAACTATCGCGACAGCACTAACTGCGATTCTTACTCTATATGCTAATTATGAAGTATTTAATGGGGTTGTTGAAGTTGTGAGAGAGTTTTTTGTAAATAAGGCAGAATTAAAAACATTTTTAGTTAAATTAAATGAGGTGTATTCACTAATTTCAATTTTTATCGTCGCCTTCAATATCATTGCCTATCTTTTCTTCTGTATTTATTTATATTCGAAAATCTCAACACCTGCGTTTGGATTTTTCGCAACCATGAGATCCTTTATTTCTGGTCGACACTCTAACCGTGTACACTTAATTGGCTATCCATTTGTTCGAAAGTATACTAGATCGCTCAACAAATACCTCGATGAACTTGAAAGAAGTGCTCTTGAAAGCAATAAAAATGCAAAAGATAATTGAGGAAATTCAAACTATCAGTTAAAATCTTATAAAACTTTTAAAGTAAAGTATTAACAAAAGGAATTGTAGATGAAAAAACTTATTGCTCTAATCGGAGCAGGACTTATGCTAGCTAGTTGTGTTTCTGATGACAAAATAGCTACTGCAGTAAAAAAAGCGATTAAGGAAGATCCAAATCTAATAGCTGAAGCTATCAAAGCTCACCCGGCAGAAGTAATGCAAGCTCTTCAAACAGCTGCAAGAGATGCTAGAGAAGTAATGGCTAAGCAAAGAGAAGAAGATGAAAAAGCAAAGTTAATGGATGCTGTTAATAATCCTCTGAAGCCATCTATTACTGATGCAGATGCAATCAGAGGAACAAAAGGTGCTCCAATTCAATTAGTTGAATACTCTGATTTTCAGTGTCCATACTGTACAAAGGGATATGAAGAAGTTGTTAAAGTACTTTTAGAAAAATATGATGGAAAAATTCAATTTGTATATAAGCACTTACCACTTTCATTCCATTCTGAAGCAAGAATTGCAGCTCATTACTATGAAGCACTAAGACTTCAAAAAGATGATTTCGCACACAAGTTTCATGATGTCCTTTTTACAAATGAAGCTCAACAAAAGCTAAGACAGTTTAAAGAAAAATATCTACAAACTGTTGCTAAAGAGCTAGGTGCTAATATGAAGAAGTTAGCAGCTGATGTTAAGTCTGAAAAAGTAATCAATAAAGTAAAAGCAGACGAAGCAGAAGCAGCAAAGTTTCAAATTCAAGGAACTCCAGGTTTTGTACTTAACGGAGTACCGATTAGAGGAGCTTACCCAATTCAACACTTCGAAGATGTTCTAAAACTTCTTCAAGATAATGGTAAATTAAAAATCTAAGATAGGGGCCTTATGGCCCTTATTTTTTTTAAGGATTAAATATGGTTGATTTCAATCAAAAATATATCAAAGTTAATCAAGCATATCTTGCGAATTCAATTCACCAAGAAAGCCTTGGAGTGGATGATCTGATTAATGGCCAAGTTCCCCTCAATCTGCTAGATCAAGAGATTATTGATTCAATGTACGTAAGAGAAATTGAGAAAATATTGAATGAGGAAACTCTTTATCAAATTTCAAGAGCTGTAATTAACCTTGAAAATAAACTTAATAAGCTTGAAGAGATTGTTAATCTAGATGTAGTTGTTCCAAATCTGAGGGAGTTTTATACTTCGTTATCAGCTGTATTTCTTCAGTGTTTTGTTGAAACTGAAAATATTGATGACCTAGATGAGGCGAAATCTCACTGGCTAGAGGCAGTGAAGATAGGGCTAGAGGAAGAATTATCAATTTGGCAAGAAAAAATTAAAAGTCAGAAAATGTAAAAAAAAAATAAAAAAAAACGCCAAAACCCCTTGTCAAAGCACTCTTTCCACGTCATGATTTTTGAACAACCTATAAACACTAACTTTCGGAGTTAACATGAACAGAAAAGAACTTATTGAAGCTATTCTTTCAAACAAAGAACTTAACCACCTAACAAAAAAAGATGCAGATGCTTTCGTAGCTACTCTTCTTGAAACAGTAAAAAAAGCTGTTAAAAAAGGTGATGATGTTTCTCTAATCGGTTTTGGTACATTCACTAAAACAAGAAGAGCTGCTAGAACTGGTATCAACCCAGCAACTGGTGAAAAAATCAAAATTAAAGCTAAAACAGTTCCAAAGTTCAAGCCAGGTAAAGCTTGGAAGGAAATGTTCTAATTATTAATTAGATAACTTTTCAAATATAGAAGCCCTCTTTTCGAAGAGGGTTTTTTTTTCTTAAAAATCAATTTGTTGATAGCTCTTGTCGGCCAATAGGGTCGACAAAGTGACACCGGGAAAATACTACCTATCAGCTAACATGCTATTATTTTATGAGTAGAGGCAAAAACTTCCAACATTGTCTTTCCCATCTTGAATTCATTTCATCTTAGCTGTATAATTTTTGACAGAGGCCCCTTTTCAGAGGAAAAATCTATCACAAGACAGGCCTAACATATAAACACCAGGAAGGAAGTTTTATGGCAGATGGAGATGCTAGCAACACAGATTCAAGCAAAAATCCTTTGTTAACTATCGTTTTAATTTTAAATATCGTTTTAATGGGCGTCATTGCGTACATGCAATTTGAAACACATAAGAAGTTATCTAGCCAGTCTTCTATAGCAGACGTCGTAAAAGCAGAGATGGCTAAAGCTGAAGAAGAGGGCGATACAAAATCAGAAACTGGTGAAGCAAAAGAACAAAGTGGAAAGCTATTTCCATTAGATGGTTTTACTGCAAACTTAGCTCAAGGTGATGGGCCAAGAAGATTTATTAGACTAAATGCAGTTTTAAAACTTAATACAGAAGCGAATGAAGAAGAATATAAGGCCCGTAAGCCGCAAATTCGCGACGTGGTAATCAGTATTTTAAATGCTAAAAGACCACAAGATTTACTCAAATCTGAAGGTAAGGAGTACCTTAAAGAAGAGATTAAATCTGCAATCAATACTTTTCTTGTAAATGGAAAAGTTATTGATGTTTATTACGTAGGATTTCAAATTAACTAATAATTTGGATTTTATTGCTTAAAGGAACGGACAGTATGTCCATCATCAAATCCTAGGAGGGGAAAAGATGGCTCAGGTTCTAAGTCAAGATGAAGTTGATGCTCTATTAAACGCTGTTAACGATGGTGACTCTGATGATTTCTTAGGAAGTGACGGAGGTGACTTTGATGATGATGATAGCGATGATAATATTCAGCCCTATGATCTAACCAATCAAGATAGAGTTATCCGTGGGCGAATGCCTATCCTTGAGATTATCTATGAGAGATTCATTAGATCTTTCAGGGTATCTCTATCAAACTCTCTAAGAAAAATTTCTACTATTTCGATGATTTCGACAGACCTTTTAAAGTTTGGTGAATTCGTAAATACGCTACCTATTCCTTCTTGTATGTGTATCATGAGATTCAATGAACTAAGAGGACCTGCTCTTCTAGTATTCGAATCAAAACTTGCTTACGCAATTATCGATTCTTATTTTGGTGGAACAGATAGACCTTTTACAAAAATTGAAGGAAAAGAATTCACGGCAATCGAACTTTCTTTCATGAAGAAAGTTATGGATATGGCTATTTCTGACCTTGAAGAAGCTTGGGCGCCAGTTCATAGAATTGATGCTCAGTTTATTAGAACAGAGATTAACCCACAGTTCGTTGGTGTTGTTCCTCCATCAGATGTAATTATCGCAACTACACTTGAAGTTGAATTCGAATCAGCTTCTGGAACGATCATGATTGTTGTTCCATATTCAACGATCGAACCAATTAAACAAAAACTAAGTTCAAGTTATCAGACTGATAACGATATGGCCGACAGTATTTGGACTCAGGCCATGAACGAGCATATTAAGCACGCACAAGCGACAATTGTTGTGAAGCTAGGTGAGGCTAGTATGACCGTTGGTGACCTTTTGACACTGGAAAAAGGGGACATTATCCCACTGAACCAGGAAGCGTCAGGAGAGGTTACCGCAGAAGTTCAAGGTGTGGATAAGATGAAGTGCTTAATTGGAACCTATAAGGGCAATAGAGCGGTTCAAATCACACACGTTGATAAAACACCAAAAGGTTCAATTCAGTTTAAACACGAAGACTAGGAGTCGTAGATGAGTGATCTACAAAACGGACAGGAAGGTATGGGAAAATTAAGTTCAATTAATTCAATGGAAGTTGAAAAGTTAGCTGATGAAGTTAAGGCCGGTGATGATGCGATTAATAAGCTAAAGGTCCAGAATCTCGACTTTATTTTGGATATTCCGCTTAAGGTTACAGTTGAGCTTGGGAGAACTGAAGTCGTAATCAAGGATTTACTTCAACTTGGACAAGGTTCGGTACTAGAACTTGATAAGTTAGCAGGGGAGCCACTAGAAATTCTAGTTAATGGCAAGCTTGTTGCAAAAGGAGAGGTAGTAGTTGTTAACGAAAAATTTGGTATTCGTTTAACAGATATTATTTCGCCGATAGAGAGAATCGAAACGTTAAAATAAATTAAGGGAAATTAGGGATCAGTATGAAAAAGTTATTATTAATTCTCATTCTTTCAACGACAGCTTTGGCGAAAGTAAAAATTACGAAGCTAGATTATAAGAATGACAATAATTTTGGTGTAGTAACAATCAACTTAGATGCAGAGTTAAAAGAAACTCCTGAACTAACAATCAAAGATGATATGGTACAACTTGCTATCCCTAATTCATATGTATGGCCAAAGATTGAAAATCAAGTTTCAGTGAACAATAAATTTGATTCGACACTAATGGCCTACCAGTTTGATAAAGACCTTGTAAGAGTAAGAGCAAATTTACCATATGATCTAAAAGGAAAAGAAAATAAGGTAAGTGTTGTTCTTGGAGATAAATCAATTAGTCTTTACTTTCCAAAGTTAGCCGTAAAGACGAATGGTCAGAAAGTTGCTTCAGCGATTAAGCATGTTGAAACTGAGACTACTACAAAAACAAAGAAAACTGATTCTTATGACGAAAGTTACCTAAATACACTTTTAAAAGATAAAGAAGCAAAAGCAGCTAAAACTGCCAAGACGATTACTAATTATGAAAATGTATTAAATAGTGAAAAAACAAAAGTTCAAACAGAAGTTGTAGACCAAGTTAAAACTAAGGCTTCTGCATTAGCTAAGAATGAGTTCAATTTCTCTTCTTACATTTTTAAGTTTATTGGATTCTTTGCTCTTCTCGTTGCTGGGCTTTATGCAGCCTTCAATTTCTTTAGAAAAGGAATGTTAAAGAAGAGTGGGTTAGGATTTTTTAGTTCAGCAAAAATGGTTGAAGTGTTAAGTACAACATACCTAGGGCCAAAGAGAAGTATTCTGGTAATTAGAGCACATAAACAAGTATTCCTTGTTGCTCAGTCAGAGAAAGGTATGGACTTCTTAACAGAAATTAAAGATACAGCTGCATTTATTAAGGACGGTGAGAAAGAAGTAATCGGTTCTAACTTTGACACAAATTTAGAAAAAGCTTCTTCTATTGAAAAAGATTTCAAATTAAAAGAAATGATTCAAGCAACTGAGAAGCAGGTAGAAGTAAGACCTGAGTATAATGCAGCGGCAGAGGTAACTCGTACGCAGAAAGATAAGGTGAGTCTTTCAAAGCAAATTAAAAGTAAAGTAAAAGAACTAAAACAATTTCAATAGGAAAGTAGAGTGAAATTTTTAAAATCAATTATTGCAATATTTCTCTTTCTCTTTGGAACGCAAGTATATGCACAACAAGGTAGTACAAACCTGGGGCTCCCAGGTTTAAGTGTTAATTTTGGCCAAGGTGTTGATCTTGTCGATACATTACAACTTGTCATCCTTTTCACTGTCTTAACTTTGGCTCCAGCTATCTTAATTCTTTGTACATGTTTCACAAGAATTATTGTTGTCCTATCTTTTATGAGACAAGCTATTGGTACTCAGAGTATGCCACCTAACCAGCTACTTGTTGGTTTTGCGATGTTCTTATCAATATTTGTTATGCAACCAACAGGGGAAGCAATTTATAACGATGCGGTTAGACCATACTTAAATCGAAAAATTACAACAACTGTTGCTCTTGATAGAATGGAAAACTCACTAAGAGGATTCATGAATAAACAAGTTAGAAAAGCTGATATTGGACTTTTCTACGATGTCACAGGAAAACAAGCACCACAGTCAATTGATGATGTTCCAATTCATTTCTTGATTCCAGCTTTCATTATCTCTGAGTTAAAGACGGCCTTTCAAATTGGCTTCTTGCTTTATATACCATTTCTAATTCTTGATATGGTTGTTGCCTCAGTGCTTATGGCCATGGGGATGATGATGTTACCTCCTGTTGTAATATCACTACCATTTAAACTTTTACTTTTTGTTCTAGTTGATGGTTGGCAGTTAGTAACAGGATCTTTATTAAGATCTTTTCATTAGGAGTGAATAATGGATTTTTTTTCAGATATTGCTAAACAAGCAATTACAGTCGCTCTCATGATTTCTGCTCCTATGCTTTTAGGTTCTCTTGTTATGGGTATCATGGTTTCGATCTTTCAAGCTGTTACTCAAATCAATGAGCAGACCCTTTCATTTATTCCAAAGATTCTTGTGATCGTTGGAGCTCTTGTTTTAGCTGCTCCATGGATGAGTGATCAGTTAACTACTTTTACGAGAGAGCTAATTATTAGTATTCCAGATTTAATTACAAGGTAGTAAATGAGTATTCAAATAACTGACATTGTTCCTATCATTGCATTCTGGTTAGTTTTTTCCAGATTGCTTGCAGTGAACTTTCAGTTGCCAATATACGACAACCTTCCAATCCCAATGCTTGTGAAGGTTCTTTCGACGCTTGTAATGTCTCTGTGCTTTTTTCCAGAAGTTCAACATGAAGTAATGAAGGATATAAATTACATTGGAGTGGAAAACTTTTGGGTGATTACACTTTTCTATACTATAGTAGGTTTAGTAATTGGCTTCTTAGTGAAGGCGATTATGGGACTTTTTACCGCCGCAGGTAACATCATTACACAGCAAATTGGATTTTCAGCAGTAAGTTATTTTGACCCAAGTTCTGGACAGCAAGTTGGTCCATTCGAAAAAATTATTCAATGGACGGTACTTGTAATAGTTCTTTCGTCAGGTGCTTTGATTCCAATGTTTAAAGGTATTTTTGGCTCTTTTCATTCAATCCATCTTTATGATCTTGGAATGTTTGGTAAGACTCATATTTTTTACATCGGTGTTTTTAAGAGTCTATTTCTTTCGGCAATTATGCTGTCAACACCACTTATTTTTACAAATATGCTAATTATGGTTATTTTGGGAATCTTGTCTCGTACAGTTCCTCAGTTAAATGTAATCATGGTTAGTTTCTCGATCAATATTGGTTTAGGTTTATTTGTCTTCGCTGCAACCAGTGAAGAATTTTTCCATGTCGCGTTTAGGATGTATACTGAGAAGCTCGGTGAGTGGTTTCAGTTTGTCATCTAATTGAGGAAGTAAATGGCTGAAGATACAGACCAAGAAAAAACCGAAGAGCCTTCCGCCCATAGGATAGAAGAGTATAAGCGAAAAGGGGAAGTCTCATCGTCAAAAGAACTAATCAGTGTATTAGTCTTGTCTGCTTGTATGCTGACGATCGGTATGTCTTTTATTTTTATCTTTGAACAAATGGAAGAGTTTTTCAGATGGCTTGCGCATCTTGATATTACAACTGCGTATACTGAGAAATCACTTCGAACTATTGCTACAAAAACAGCTTCAACAGCACTCATTTGTGGAGCACCAGTCTGTCTCGTTGCTCTTTGTATTGGAGTGATTTCCAGCGTAGCACAAACAGGATTTATTTTTGCTTCTGAAGTTCTAGAATTTAAACCCGAGCGTCTTGATCCGATAAAAGGGTTTAAAAATTTATTCTCGATGAAATCAGCTGTCGAAGCAATAAAAGGTATCTTTAAATTTATTTTTGTAATGGCGATCGTTTTTATGTTTTTAAAAGACGAAATTGCTTCATATATCGGATTTTTTCATTTAGACTTTTTTCAGAGCTTTGTTTACGGACAATCAATTTTAATAAAGCTTGGTTTTTCTATTATTATCGGACTTTTTGTCATCGCTTTAGGTGATTTTGCTTACCAAAAGCATTCGTACAAGAAGAAAATGATGATGACGAAGGACGAAGCTAAACGAGAGTCTAAGGAGCAGGATGGAAATCCTGAAGTAAAGCAAAAGATTAGACAGATACAGCGTGAGATGTCGCAAAAACGTATGATGGCAGATATCCCGACAGCGGATGTTATTATTACAAACCCGACACACATTAGTATCGTTTTAAAGTATGATAGTGAAACAATGATTGCACCAACAATCATTGGGAAAGGTGCTGATAATTTAGCACTTAAAATAAGAGAAATAGCGAAAGAGCATGATATTCCAATCGTTGAAAATGTTCCGTTAGCGAGAGCTCTTTATAAGACAGTTAAGGTCGGGGAAGGAGTCCCTAGATCTTTATTTAAGGCTGCTGCTGAAGTTCTAGCGTTTGTATATCGCCTGAACAAGAAGAAAAAAGCCTTAAAATAGTAGGAGATAAACCATGGATGGTATTTTCGGGCGTTTTAAGTTCTTAACGCAGAACTCGGATCTAGCTGTAGCTATAGCTCTACTGGCAGTTCTGGGCGTAATGATTATTCCAGTTCCACCATTCTTACTAGACTTACTACTCGCTTTAACTCTTTCATTCTCGGTTATTATTCTTTTAGTTTCTGTATATACAAAGAAGCCTTTGGACTTCTCAACTTTTCCGGCCGTTCTACTTGTAACGACACTATTTAGACTTTCTCTTAACGTTGCTTCGACAAGAAATATTCTTTTGAGAGGTGGTAGTGAAGGTGTTAGTGCTGCGGGTGAGATCATTCGAAGCTTTGGAGAGTTTGTTGTTGAAGGTAACTTCGTTGTCGGTATTATCGTTTTCATAATTCTTGTAATTATCAACTTCATGGTTATTACAAAAGGTGCTGGAAGGGTAGCTGAAGTTGCAGCAAGATTTACATTAGATGCGATGCCAGGTAAGCAGATGGCAATTGATGCTGATTTAAATGCTGGTCTGATCAATGACCAACAAGCAAAAACGAGACGTGCTGAAGTTGCGCAAGAAGCAGACTTTTACGGGTCGATGGATGGTGCTTCGAAGTTCGTTCGAGGAGATGCTATTGCGGGTATCTTAATTACGGCCATTAACATTATCGGTGGGATTATTGTTGGTGTAGCTCAAAATAATATGAGCTTTGGCCAAGCTGCTGAAACCTTCACTCTATTAACGGTTGGGGATGGTCTTGTATCGCAGGTTCCGGCCCTTATCATTTCGACTGCTGCTGGTATTATCGCAACAAGAAATACTTCTGATGATAATCTTGGTGAACAGGTTGGTAAGCAGTTTAAACTGCACCCAAAAGCAATTTATATTGCAGCTAGTTTTCTTCTGGTCTTTGCTCTTATTCCAGGTCTTCCAAAGGTACCATTCATAACAGTAGGTTTAACACTGATTTTTGTTGCAAATAGAATTGAAAAAGGTGCACTAAAAGCAATTGAGATTGAGAAATCTAAAGTTGTTGAAGAGAAAAAAGCAACTCCTGACTCACTCGAAGACTTATTGTCTCTTGAGCTTGTCGAGCTTGAAGTTGGTTATGGACTTGTAAACTTAGTCGACTCTTCACAAAATGGTGATCTTCTTGAACGTATCACTTTCATGAGAAAACAATTTGCACTAGATTGGGGTGTTATTATTCCATCTGTAAGAATTAAAGATAACCTGGAATTAAAACCAGGTGGATATAGTGTGAAAATAAAGGGTATTGAAGTTGCTAAGGGTGAGCTTGTTCCTGATCACTACCTTGCGATGGATCCTGGTACTGTTATTGAAAAAATAGATGGAATTGAAACTGTTGAGCCAGTATTTGGGCTTCCTGCTGTTTGGATTTCAGAAGATCAGCGTGATGATGCTGGTTATAACGGGTATACTGTAGTTGATTTATCAACTGTTGTGGCAACTCACTTAACTGAGATCTTAAAGTCTAATTTACATGAATTATTTGGAAGGCAAGAACTTGTAAGAATCATGGATAATTTCAAGGAACAATATCCAAAAATCGTGGCCGATTTGATACCAGAAATTCTTCCTTTGGGAACAATCCTGAAAGTTTTACAAAATCTTCTGCGTGAAAATGTTTCTGTAAGGGATTTACGAACAATTCTTGAGACTCTCTCTGAATATGGTACAATGGTTAAGGATGCAGACTCTTTAACTGAGTACGTTAGACAGTCTTTATACCGATCTATAACTGAAGCAATTAAGAGTGAGCAAGGCGATATTCCTCTGTTTACTTTAGATCGAAAAATTGAAGAACAAATTGCTGGTAATCTTATTCAAACTGAAAGTGGGCAGCAGTTATCTCTTGATCCAAGAATAACTCAGACAATACTTGCAAGTTTAAATGAGAAAATTGAAGAGGCTACAAATTTGGGTGAGAAAATGGTTGTACTTTGTTCTCCTGTCATTAGAAATCATTTTAAGAAATTGACAGAAAAATTTATCCCGAATTTGATAGTAGTAAGTCATAATGAATTAAGCCCTGATGCAAACATCAGGTCTCTTGGAACTGTGAGGTTATAGGATGTACGTTAGGAAGTTTGAGGCAGACTCATTGGAAGAGGCGCTCAGTGACATCAAGAGAGAATTAGGCCCAGATGCCATTATCTTGAAGACAACTTCAAGTAAAGGCTTGAAAGGTGCTTTTATGAAGAAGAGAATCGAAATTACTGCTGCAATTTCGGAGAAGAGTTATTCGAAAAAAGCAAAAGTAGATACGATTCTTGATCCAGAACAAAAAGATAAATTCTATTCAAACAAATCAAGTTATATATCAAATATGATTGATAATGCTACAGGTGATAGAAAAGCGAAAGCAACAGCCGCAAGTGGTTATGGAAAAGTCGCTTTGAATAAGCCTGTTGCTACGAGTGCTCCAGAGATGACTTCTTCTCTTGATCATTTCTTAAGTGAAGATACTCCTACTAAAAATTCAGTTAAATCATTTGATGATTTCTTAAGTGAGAGAGATGGTGCGCTTGATGAAGAAATCAAAATTGATTATTCAAGTAATTATGAGCAAACTCACGCTCAGGATATGGAAGAAGAGGAAGATGATTTTGAAGAAATTTATCAACCGCAACAGCAAAGTCAAACTCAAAATAGAGCTGAGACTAGAATTGTTTCAACTCCAGATAGAACATACGATGCTCAAATAGAAGCACAGAAATCTAAAATTGATGAACTAGAAAAGAAATTATTTGAACTAACGAGAAATGTTCAATCTTTTAATAAACCAGAAGCCCTAGGGATTCAGGAACTAATGTCAAGCCTAAGAAGCCTAGATATTGAAGATACATTTATTCAGAAGGTTGTGAGAAAAGCTCACTTTGAGTTATCAGCAACAGATAAAGAAGATGCAGATGTAGTATTTGATTTCGCTTTAAGAGAGATGCTAAGTGAAATTAATGTTCAAATGCCACTTTTCTCTTCTGTTGATAATGCTGAGAAGAAAGTTGTTACAGTTGTAATCTCAGATGTAACAAGTGGTCAGAGTACAATGCTAAGAAAGATTGCTTCTTTGAAGAAAGATTCAGTAATCGTAAGAAACAAAGGTTCTGAAGAATTTAAAGAAGGAGAGACGTTCTCTGAGAAATTCTTTGGAATTGAAACTAAGGTTTGTAAAACAATTTCAGAAATCGTTGCTGCAACAAGAAATAGCTTAGAATCAAAGAATAATGTATTTATTGATTACAAGGCCGGAAATCAAGAAGTAAACGAAGTGAAGAAATTTATAGATGGGTTAAAAAGATCTTTTGAAAATGTGGAAATTTTAGTCTGTCTTTCTTCTATTAATTCTGAATTGTATAATAGAAAAGTGCTAAATCGCTACAGCAGTTTAGCAAATGGAATGATTGTTACACACTTAGATCAGTGTTTGAATTTTGGGTCATTATTTAATCTAGCGATAGATTTTAATAAATTACCTTATAAGTTTTTTGGAACAGGTGAAGTTGTTCCTGATGACCTAGAAGCTGCAACTGCCGAAAGGATTTTGGCGGGGATTTTTCAACTTTAGATTTTAAATTAGCTTGATTTTGAGGAGACAGGATGTCCAAGCAAGAGCTTAACCAGTGGTTAATGTCACATCGAAGTGACGTTAACTCTGAAGTGAATGTAAATCTACAATCATTTCAAACACACGCGAAAAACACACAAATAATTGCAATTGCCTCAGGAAAAGGGGGAGTAGGTAAAACTACTATATCTCTAATGCTTGCTAGACAGTTAGCAGCAGATAAGAAAGTTTTACTAATTGATTGTGATTATAATCTTTCTAACACAGCTGTAAAACTGGGTCTTCCACTAAATGATAATTTCTATTCATTACTTTCACTTGAAAAAACATTTGAAGAATGTATTTATCAAGAAGGGAACTTACATCTATTAAGTGGATGTAATGGAAGCACTGATATCTTTGACTCAAGCTTCGAGCATGACAGATTTATCATCGATATTATCAACGAACATAAGCATGACTATGATTACGTTATTCTTGATTGTCCTGCTGGATTAAATAAAGAGACCGTTAATCTTACGGCCTATGCTGATGCCAGATTTATGGTGGTAAATCCTGATAAATCTTCACTAACTGATACGTACGCATTAGTAAAAATTTTAAGTCAAAGATACCAAGTAAATACAAATCACCTTATTGTGAATAGGGTTTCAAGTAATCACCAATATCAAAGAGTAGTGAAGTCGCTACATGACACAATCTCATCATTCCTAAATGGAAGACTGAAAGTATTAGGTGCTGTAAAGGCTTTAGAACTTCCTATTGATGAGTTCGATCGCAATCTAAATAAAGGGGCAAATAATTCCCTTGAGAAATATTTATCTAAAATCGTAAGCAAGTATACCGACGAGAGCACTGGTACCATTTTGTTTGGGGCCCAAAGTAAATCTTTAACGTCAGTAGGACATGTTGCTTCGGCAGCAATTTAGACAAGGAGTGCTCAATGTCATCTTTAGCGAAAAAACTTAAAAACTTAAAAGATTACAGATCAACGGTTGACCCAAAGGTTAAAGATGAAATCGTTGTAGAATATGCTCCACTTATTAAATATATTGCGCAAAAAATTGCTTCAAGACTTCCTGCTAATATTGAACTTGATGACCTAATTTCATGCGGTGTTATTGGTTTAATGGATGCTATTGAGAAGTTTGACCCTTCACGTGACAATAAATTCAAAACATATGCTGAATTTAGAATTAGAGGAGCAATCCTTGATGAACTTAGAGCACAGGATTGGGTTCCAAGATCGATTAGAGAAAAAGCTAAAGTTATCGATAGAGCATACTCAAAACTTGAGGCAGAGCTAGGAAGACCAGCTACTGATGAAGAAATGTGTGCTGAACTTGAGATGTCTAAAGAAGACTTCCATGACATGTTGAACAAAGCTAAATCAGTATCTATTCTTAATATTGATGACTCTGCAACTTTCAATAGAAATGATAAAAGAACAATGGCCGGGATGAATGAGGATAGTAAGCATGTTAATCCATTCACAGCTGTAGCGAATAAAAACTTCAGAGATAAAATTAAAGAAGGAATTTCTCAGCTTCCAGAAAAGCAAAGATTAGTTCTTTCTCTTTATTACTATGAAGATTTAAATCTTAAGGAAATTGGTCAGGTTTTAGATGTTACTGAATCTCGTGTTTCTCAACTTCACACTCAAGCAGTAAGTAAGCTTAAAGCAAAGCTACAGACAATGTTTGAAGGTGTTGAAGATATGGTTAGTTAATTATATTTAAAAACCAAGCATTTTGATATGAAATAGCCTTCACTTTTGAAGGCTTTTTTTTTCCTAAATTCACCTTTCTGTAAGCTTTTTAAGCTTTTTATTTCAAGATAAAAATTGCATAATATAGGAGTTATTCAAGCACGATTCACAGGAAGTGAAGGTCTTAAAACATGATGTGTAATTCAATTCAACAAATTATTATATTCAATTCAGCTCAGTCAGCAGGAGTTTGCGATGAAAATTAGGTTTGGAAAACCTCTTTATATTTATTTTGTATCAGCAATGATTCTAATTATGGCAATGATGTCATTTGGGATTTATTACTATTGGACAAAGGGAACAGCTAATATTGATGGTGTTGCTCAAGTCTTTGATTCAACAACTGCTATTGAAAACCTTGAGAAGAAAGGTGGAATTGAAACGGTAAAAGATCATGCACAAAACGATCGTCTACGTGATGCAATCTCTTACTTTGATGGGTTTGCTGAGAATGTAAAGAAGTTAGAAGAGGTTCAATCAACTGATAATTATGAAGAAATTACTAAATCATTTAATGCTCTAAAAAACTCAATGAGTAAGATGCTGACTTACACGAGTAATAACAACTTAATTGATGTTCTACGTTCAAAAGTAATTTCTTTTGAAAATTTTGTTGTTCACAATAACTGGAGAACACTAACAAGAGTTTCAAAGAAGATTAATGCAAAAATTTCAAGTGGTGCGACAAGCTCTCCAGGTTTTTTTAGCTATAGAAAAATGAAGTCGCTACATGATTCACTTGAAGCTGATATTAAATATATGGAGAGTGTTACGATGAGTTCTGTTCTTGCTCAAGAAGATAAGAACTTAATTCTTTTAAAGTTGGATACATTAAAGACTGAATTAAATATGATGGATGAGTCTCTTAACTCTCTAAATGTGTTTCATGCAAGTTATATCAATGCGGAAGCGGCTTACAAAAATTGGTTAGTTGAAATCAAGCCACGTTTAACAGAAAGAAAGTTAGATGTTATCAAAAATTCTCAAACTATACTTTATGGAATGTTTGGTCTCACTGCTGTTGTTATATGTTTGTTTGCTGGGGGATATCTTGTTTACTTTAAGTATGGAAGAAAGCAAAAAGAAGAAGTTGAAAAAATCATTATGTCTGTGATCAAGGATAATTTAATTCCATTAAATACAGAACTTGATAAATCATGGAGTGTAGACTTTAAAGATAATTTAGAAAAGTATAGAGAGTATGTTCACAAGAGAATGAGTTTTGGATCAATCTTTCAAGATGCAATGCCATTTTCATCAATACTATTAGACTCGAATCTGAATATGGTTTGGGCAAATACTCTTTTCTACGAGCATTGGAATCTTGATGAAAAAGTTAAAACAAATTCAAATATTTCTTGGGACTTTTTGCAGAGATTTACAAACCTAGGTGAGAATGATCCAGTAATTGAAGCTATTAGAGATAATATTGCTGGTATTTATCAAATTCAAGTTAAGACTGAAAAGTCTGAAGAAGCTGCTCCATTTGAAATGTATGTATCTCCAGTAGAATATGCAGGTCAAAAGAGAATCATGGTTATTTTCTATCCACTGAGAAGCTTGGAAGAAACACTTGGAAATCAGATGAAGGCCCTTGTATCTCCAGTGTCTAAAACTCTTGATGCCCTTGTCGAAGGTAAATTTCAAGGTGATTTTAAAGAGAAAGTTCAAGGTGATTTTGAAGCAGCAGGTATTGATCACATATTTAAGAAATTTGATAAAGTTAATGACTTCTTCAATAATCAAAGAAATGGTTTAATGGAAGAAATCGATACAATTGAAAACTCTCTCTTTGAACAATATAAACTAATGGATGACGTTAGAATTGTTTTTGAAGCTCAGAAAGATCTACAGCATGAAGCAATTTCAAAATTCTCGAGTGCTAAGAATGATATCATTTCTGTGGTTGATATGAGATCTCAGTTTGAGCAAATGCTTACTCAAATGAATGAAATTGGAAACAGCTTGTTCGCAGAAGAAGTTTCTCTTCTTTCTCGAGCGAGTGAGGTGACTGACATTATGGGGGAAAACTCAAAAGCAATCGACTCCCTTGTAAAATCTCGTGATGAGTTTAAGAGATTAAAGTCACAAGTTGAAATGTTTAAATCAAGAGTTTCAAATATTTTAGAACATTCAAGAAACTCTGATGCTCCAAGCAAGAACGCCCAAGGTATCCAAAGATTGAAAACAGAACTTTTAGAATTTGAAAATGTTCTAACTTCTTTTTCTAAAGTTTCAACTGCCCTTGATGTTGGTTTATCAAAAATTCAAATCATTACTCAAAGTAAGAAGATGCCAAATCTATCTGATACGAAGAGAAGCTTTGAGGAGTTAAGAGCTCAAATCGAGGAAATCCAAGCAGAGAGTACGAAGATGGGAAGACTTGGGCAGGAAAGAGATGAGGAACTTATCAAGTCGCTAAAAGGACTGTTCTTAAGTTTCCAAAATCTAAGAGCGAAGTCTAATGAAGTAGAAGAAGTTTTAAATGAAGAGCCGGCAATGCCAATGCCACCTGATCATCAAGAGATTATTGCACAAGATATCTAAGAAAAAGGCCTAAATATTTAGGCCTTTTTTTATCTCTTTTTTTAAGTCTTCTAAAGTTCCTACGTTTTTTATAACGATATCTGAAAGTTCTTTCTTTTTCTCAATATCAATTTGCTTTGAGATAATATTTCGAGCAAGCTTCTCATCAATATTATCCCGTGCAGTTAAGCGAGCAATTTGAGCATCTTGAGGGGCATAGACAAGAGCTTTAAGATCTACAAGTTTATCGAGTCCCTTTTCAAAAAGAAGAGGAACGTCATAAACAATAAAGTCGGGATTGTTAAACTGATTGAAAGCTGTGATGAATGCATCTGGCATTTGTGAATAAATAAGGGCTTCAATAGATGACTTGATCGTATCGTCGGAGAAGAATAATTCTCTTAGTTGTTTAAAATCAATCCCAGAGTCTGTAAGTACATGAGGGTGATGCTTACTTAAATAGTCTTTTGTCTTTTGCTTTTGGTAAACTGCTTTTACAAGCTTGTCAGCGCAAATTACACTAACTCCCATTTCTTCAAGAATTTTCGATGCTGAAGATTTTCCAGTTGCGATGCCACCAGTGAGCCCTATTACTGGGCAAGGAATATTGTAAAGTCTCTCACTCGGATTAAGTTTTTGAAATTTACTCACTTTGTTTCACTTCCTGCCAAAGATATTCAAGTTCATCTTGAGAAGTCGTTTTCATGTCGATGTTTCTTTCTCTTGCAAGATCTTCAATTTTATTAAATCTCTTCGTGAACTTAATATTTGCCTCACGTAGAGCTTGTTCAGGATCAATACCTAAGTGGCGTCCGAGTTGCGCTGCTGAAAAGAGAAAATCTCCAAGCTCTTCTTTCACTCTATCGTGATTAAATCTTGGAAATGGTGCAAGCTCTTCTTTAAGCTCCTGCCATTCTTCTTCGACTTTATAGGCAACTTGAGTTGGGTCGCTCCAGTCAAAGTTAAGCTTATTTGTCTTCTTTCCAATTTTGTAGCTACTTGTTAGCGCTGGGAAACAGAGGTGCTCATCATTTATTTCATAATGTGATTTCGATTCAGCTTTTTCTTTTGCTTTAATTTTTTCCCAGTTATCCATAATATCATCAACACCATCAACTTTTGTGTCAGAGAAAATATGCGGATGACGTCTTATCATTTTGTCGGCAAGAGTTTTTGAAACTGACTCAAGGTCAAATTTTCCATTCTGTTTTGCAATAATACTGTGCAGAAGAACTTGAAGAAGTACATCTCCAATTTCCTCTTCCATCTTATCGTAGTCTTCACTTTCTACAGCATGCATATACTCATATGTTTCCTCTTGGAGATATTTAAGTAGGCTGCGATGCGTCTGTTCAAGGTCCCATGGACATCCATCTTTTGGATCTCTAAGTTTGGCGATGACATCATATAGTCTCTCAAATTCTTTAAAGGACATTTGTACTCCATGGTAAAAAAGTGTAATCTTATTAAAATTCTAGCGTTAAACAAGCATAATGAGAAGTTTTGAGTATGGAAATTAGTGGAAAGTATCTTAACATATCGGTATCTGATAATTCGAAGTCTCCATGGGAGTCAAAGAGCGTTTTAAAGATGTTAAAAGATTCACTTGAGGTTATCGAAAAATTTATTTACTCCTCTAAGACTACTCTAAACAAAAAATCTCATCCTCAGATTCTACTCGACCTTCACTTCTGTGGTGACACGAGAATGAGGGCCATTAATAAGGCCCATCGCGGCAAGGACAAGACAACAGACGTTCTTTCATTTCCTGGTTTCGAATCTCTTCGTGCTGACGGAGTGAGCGATGTTTATGATGGGATGATTCATCTTGGTGATATAATCATTAGTCGTCAGGTGGCGCAGAAACAGGCAAGGGAATTTAAAATTACTGTTGCTGATGAAGTTATTCATCTCTTTGTTCATGGACTTTTACACGTTCTTGGGTACGATCATGAAATTTCTGAGGAAGAAGAAATCATTATGACAGATCTTGAAAACAAAATTTTAAAAGACATTTCAAAAAGTAGGAAAAAATAAAATGGAACAATCTGTAAAAATCAAATTTGACGAATGTCGCAGTTTAATGAAGAACTATGCTCCTAAGCTTCAAAACTTACGGGGGTCGCTTTGACATTGATCGCAAAAATGCACGCCTCGAAGAAATTACTGAAATGGAGGCCATGCCAGGTTTTTGGGATGACAATGAGAATGCAACAAGACTTCAAAAAGAAAAAAATATTATCCAAGATGTTCTTGGAGTCTATAACGGCCTTAAAGATTTACTAGATGAATATGAAATCCTTTGTGAGTATGCAAAGGAAGGTGATGATGAGTCGGCTGAAGGTTCACTTGAAGTTTGTGAAAACTTTATCGAACAATTTAAAAAAGCAGAATTAAAAGTATTATTATCAGACGAAGTTGATCCAAATAATGCCATCGTCAGCATCAATGCTGGAGCCGGTGGTACAGAGTCATGTGATTGGGCGGGAATGTTGTTTCGAATGGTAAATCGCTGGGCCGAACAACACGGACATAAGGTGCAAGTTCTTGACGTTCAAGATGGTGATGCGGCAGGAGTTAAATCCGTTACGATGATGGTAATGGGAAGCTACGCTTACGGTAATTTAAAATCAGAAACTGGTGTTCACCGTCTCGTTAGGATTTCACCATTTGATTCTGCGGGAAGAAGACATACATCCTTTGCCTCCATTTATGTTTCACCCGAAATCGATGACACTATCGAAATTGATATTCTAGATAAGGATTTAAAAATTGATGTTTATCGTGCAGGTGGAGCCGGTGGTCAGTCGGTTAACACTACCGACTCAGCGGTAAGAATTACCCATCTTCCATCAGGTCTAGTAGTAACTTGCCAGAATGAGAGAAGTCAGCTGCAAAATAAATTACAGGCCATGAAAGTTCTACGTTCACGTCTTTATGAGCAAGAACTTGAAAAGAGAAGGGCAATTGAAAACGAAGCGGAAGCAAATAAGAAAGATATTGCTTGGGGAGCACAGATTAGATCTTACGTTCTTCATCCTTATAAGATGGTAAAAGATCATCGAACAAGTCAGGAGAGCTCCCAGGCCGAGAAAGTTCTAGATGGAGACCTTGATCAATTTATGGATTCTTTCTTGAGATGGTCTGTTAATACTAATCAGACGGGAACCACTCAGGAATGAAATTCTTTAACCTTCTAAAAGACTTTAATCTTTTATTTTTTAGAGACCGTTCTTCAAAGATATTTGCTTTTGCAACTATCCTAGGACTGGCCTTCTCAATTTCGATTGTCCTCTCGACTCTTGGGTTAATGGATGGCTTTTCAAAGAAATTAAAAGAATCGTTAAATGAAGGGCACGGTGAAATCGTTTTGACGAGTCGTCGTGGATTTTTTAGTCGAGACGATAGGGACCTGCAAAAGCTTTCTTCTCAAGGAATTAATAAGTTTGCCTTTATGGTTCGCACTCAAAGTTTTTTAACGAGTAATCAAAAAGGTAAGGCCGTATTTGTTGTTGGAATCGATGACACTTTCTCGGCCATTAGTGAAAATATAAAAGCACCTGCCACTGATGAAGTTATCATTGGTTCTGAGCTTGCTAAGAATCTAGATCTGCAAGTAGGAGATCCTATCTCTTTGACATTTGCGGCAGGTCGAGCCGGGGAGAGTTATCTTCCATCTATTGGATCATTCACGGTCGCTCAAATTTACAACTTCAATATCCATCAATTTGATGAACGCTATGTTTATGCCAACCTTGAGACGATTCAAAATAAAATCCAAGTTGGAAACAATGTTAATCTTGTTAAACTAAAGCTTGATGTTGATAAGCAAAATGTTGATGCGATTGATGAAATGGTTAAGAGACTAAGAAGTATTTTCTTTTTGGAGTTTGAAGTCCAGCCTTATTGGGGAGACTTTGCAACATTTCTTAGAGCTGTTGATTATGAGAAGTATCTGATCTCACTTGTTCTTTATATCGTTATTGTGATTGCGGCTTTTAACTGCTTAGCTTTTATTGTTTATTCGAAAGAGAAAAAGGCGCAAGAGATCTTTCTTCTTTACGCAATCGGCCTGTCTCCAAGAAAATTTAAAAATCTTTGGTATATCCAAAATAGTTTTATCTGGTTTATCTCATTTCTTGTGAGTCTGTTATTTGTTGAGTTCTTCTCGTATGCGATAGCAAATTGGGAGATTTTTAAACTTCCAAGTGATGTTTATATCTTGGGCCGCATTGAAGTTAACCTAACGCTGAAATATATATTAATCACGGCATTATCTTCATATATGCTGTTATTCTTTTTAACTTTCCTAATCCTGAAAAGACTTGATGGTAAGTCGCTAGGTCAAGGTTTGAGAGAGGAGTTTTCTTAATGAGTTTTGTTAAAGTTCAAAATATTGTCAAAAAGTATGGTCGTTCAACAATCTTAAACAATGTAAACTTCTCCCTCGAGCAAGGTGAGCAATGTGTAATTAAAGGAGCATCAGGCTCTGGTAAGTCAACATTGCTTTATTTACTAGGTGGACTTGAAAAGTCTAACGGTGGGAGCATTGTTGTTAATGGTGTTGATATTGGAAAGCTTAATGACGATGAACTTGCAAAATTTAGAAATACTGAAGTTGGATTTGTTTTCCAATTTCACTTTCTCCTCTCGTCTTTAAATTGCCTTGAGAATACATTATTACCTGCAAGACTTGGCGATCATGACGTAGATGAAGTCAAAAAATATGTAACGCACTTGGCAGAAAGGCTAGGAGTTGAGGATTGTCTCAAAAAATATCCATACGAAATTTCTGGTGGCCAGCAGCAGCGTATTAATCTTATTAGGGCACTATCGTTAAAGCCTTCTCTTTTATTGTGTGATGAGCCAACAGGAAATTTAGACTCAAAGAACTCGAAACTAGCAACAGAGCTTCTTATAGAGCTTTCTAAAAATTCGGGCGTTACACTTCTTGTCGTAACACACGACGACTACGTGTCTTCAATGTTCGAAAATGTGAAGCACATGGCCGATGGAGTGCTGCAGTAATTATTGCGGATAGTCTAAAATAGTTTTTGTAAGATCGTGTGATTATTGATATTTTTTTATACTAGAGTATTTTAATCCATTAGGATGGAAAAATAATCACGGAGTATTGATGAATAACTCTCTAATGAGTTCTATTATAATTTCTTTTTTCTTGTCTTTGAATTCGTTAGTTTTCGCTATGGAGCTTGGACCAGAGAAGGATCTTTTTAAAGTTTCAGACATTAAGATTCAAGGTTTAAAAAAAGTTGAAAAGGAAGCAGTTCTTGAACGTATTAGTACGAAGAAAGGGCAGGAGCTTACAAACTATTCTTTAAAGAAAGACATCGAAAAGATTTACAACCTTAAATATTTTGATAGTGTTGAGGCCCATCAAGAGGGTTCTGTTCTAATTTTCAAAGTTAAAGAAAAGCCAATTATTGCTAAAATCGTATTCGAAGGAAATGATGAAGTTTCTAAGGATGATCTGACGGGGCAAATTAAGTCAAAAGAATATTCAATCCTCGACATCAACACTATTAAGACAGATGTTAAGGCCATGCAAAAATTCTACGAAGAAAAAGGTTTCTACCTTGCTTCTGTAAACTATGAATTAAGAAAAGTAGATGATGAGAACGTAGACCTTGTCTTTAAAGTTGATGAGTTTGAAAAAGTTAGAGTAAAGAAGATCTCGTTCCTAGGGACGCAGGCTTTCTCGGATAATGAACTTAAAGGATTAATGGAGACTAGAGAGGAGAGTTTATTCTCTTTTATGTCTGGTTCAGGAAACTTTAAAGAGTTTGGTTTTAGAACTGATATCGAAAGAATTAAATACTTCTATAGAACTAAAGGTTACCTACAAATTAATATTGGTACACCTGATGTTACAGTATCTGAAGATAAGAAATGGGTTTTCGTAACTGTTAAAGTCAATGAGGGTCCTAAGTTTAGCATTAGAGATATCTCTTTCCAGGGTGAAGTTCTATTCCCTGATACGGAGCTAATGGAAAAAATTAAGCTCAAAAATGGCGACGTGTATTCAGAAGAGCTCCTAAGAAATGACGTTCAAACTCTTACGGAGCTATACCAAGACCAAGGGTATGCTTTTGCAAACGTTATTAGAAATCTAAATGTGGTTCCTGGGGAAAACAAAGTAGACGTTGACTTCTCATTTGAGAAAGGAAAAATTGCATACTTTGGAAAGATCTCTGTAAAGGGGAATACTAAGTCTAGAGACAAGGTAATCCGCCGTGAACTTAAGATTAAGGAAGGGGCGAGATTTACAGGAACAGGACTTAGAGAGTCAAAAGAAAATGTTAATCGTCTCGGATTCTTCGAGCCTGGTTCAGTTGTATTTAATACAATTTCTCCTCCTGGTAAAGATGATGTTCTTGACGTTGAGATTACAGTTAAGGAAAAGAGTACAGGTCAGATTTCTCTTGGAGCAGGTTACTCAACTCAAACAGGTGGATTCTTTCAAGCGTCTATTACGCAAAATAACTTTAGAGGTATGGGGCAGCAGCTGTCTTTCTCGACAAGTTTATCAAAGAATCAAAAAAGTTTCTCGCTATCTTTCACAGAGCCATACTTTTTGGATACGAAGTGGACTGCAGGAGGGGAGGTCTTTAAGAATGAAAACAAAGAACTTTCATCATATGACTATAAGAAAGAAGGTTTTGCTCTAAGAGTTGGTTACCCAATTTTTGATTATACAAGGCTATTTACTACCTATAAACTAGAAGAAACTACGCTTGAGAATATCGAGGACGAGACAATTGATGAAGAAGCTGAAAACGGTTTAACTTCATCTGTAAGACTTGCTTTGGTGACGGACAAGAGAAATCACCGTTTTGAGCCAACTGATGGTTACTATATTAATATCGCAACAGAGTATGCAGGTGTTGGTGGTGAGAAGAAATGGTTAAAGAACGAATTTGACTCAAGATACTTTAAGTCTATTTGGGGCGATCTTGTTTTCAGATCAAGATTTTACACATCAAAGCTTGAAGTTGTTGAAGGTCAAAAAATCCCACGTAATGAGAAGTTCTCTCTTGGTGGGGCAAGAAACTTAAGAGGATTCAATATTCAAGATATTGGTCCGAAAAAGATTGTTCTTGTTGATGCAGATGATGACGGCTTAAAGAATGATGAGAAAGAATTTAATTCTGGAGCATTATTTACAGCATACACAACATTTGAATTTGAGCACCCGCTTGCTCGTGAAGCTGGTCTTAAATGGGTTGTCTTCTATGATGCTGGTACTGCTGCTGATTTTAAAGATATTGGTAAGATTTATATGGATTACGGTTTTGGATTTAGATGGTTTTCACCAATTGGTGTGCTAAGATTTGAATTCGGATTCCCTATTAATCCAGATAGTGGTGAAGATGATGGAAGTAAATTCCATTTTGATATAGGTCAATTATTTTAAATATCAGGGAGAAAGATATGAAAAAAATTATTATTGCGCTTACAGTATTAACTGCTACGTCATCGATGGCCTTAACAGTAGGAAAAGTTGATGTACAAAAAGTATTATTAACAATCAAAGAATCTGAATCAATCAGAAATAAATTAAAAGCTGAATTTGATAAGAAACAAAATGAAATCAAGAAAGAAGAAGAAAAGCTTGTAAAAGAAAGAGCTGACTTTGAAAAACAAGCAATGGTAATGAACGAGCAGACAAAGCAAAAGAAAGGCCAAGCTCTTCAACAAAAATTTATGGCACTTCAACAAAAGATGCAAAAGTATCAAGGTGAAATGCAAGATATGGAACAAGAGTTCAAGGCTCCAGTTCTTAAGAAAATTAAAGATGTGGTTGAAGAGATTTCAAAGGCTAAAGGTGTTGAGTTTACTTATGAAGCAGGAACAACTCCACTTTTATACGTAAAAGAAGTTGTGGACTTAACTGCAGATGTAATTAAAGATTACGACAAAAAACATAAATAATATTTTTGAAATATAAAAAGTGAAGGGGAACAAGTTTGTTCCCCTTATGTGTTTTAAGTGACTAAATTAAATAATGGATTATGAATGAAGATTAGTGAAATTTTAAAAATTGATGACGGATTAGAGCTGGTTAATGCAGATGTTGATATTGATATAGAGACTATCTCAACTGTTGATTCGATTGTTGAGAACTCAGTAAGCTTTATTGGTAATAAAAAGTTTTATAATAAATTGGTAGGAAGTTCTATTCTCCCAAAAGTTATTATTTTTGATATCAAATATTTTGAGGAAATCAAGGCAGAGGCTTTAAGTAAATTATGCCAATGTCAAATTTTGACGTCTCGCAATTTACCCGTTTCTATATCTAGGATATCTAAGCCTTTTTATGACAAGAAAATTAAGACCCTTAATTATCAAGTTGATGGAAGAAAACTTGGAACGGCTTCAGTTCATCCTTCAGCAAGAGTTGCTGAAAATGTTTTTATTGGTGAAAATGTAGTAATCGGTGAAGATGTTGTGATTATGCCCTCTGTGACGATTTTACCAAATGTCGAGATATCATCAGGTACAGTGGTTTATCCAAATGTTACTATTTATCCGAACTCAAAAATTGGAGAAAATTGTAGGATTCATGCAGGTACTGTTATTGGCTCTGATGGATTTGGCTATAATTTTGATAAGGGTGAACATTTAAAGATTTGGCACTTTGGGGGAGTTATCATAGAAAATAATGTTGAGCTCGGATCAAATGTTTCTATCGACCAAGGAACTTTTAGTCCAACAATTATAAGGTCTGGAACTAAGCTAGATAACCTTGTTCATATTGCACATAATGTTCAAATTGGTAGTGGTGCAATTCTATGTGGACAAGTTGGAATTGCTGGAAGTGCAAAAATTGGTAACTATACTGTTTTTGGAGGAAAGGCGGCAGTCAGCGATGGTGTAACTCTTGGAAATGGAGTAAAAATTGCTGGAGCTTGTGTTGTTGCTTCTTCGTTTGAAGAAGATGGAATTGCATTGGGGGGACACCCAGCAAGACCATTAAATGAATGGCTTAGAGGTCTTGCATTTATTAGAAAAAACTCAGTTAAGAAGTAAGAGGGATTTATGAAATTATCTAAAGAACAAGTAATGTCGATTCTTCCGCATAGAGAACCATTTCTTTTTGTTGATGAAGTGACAGATATAATTAGTGATTGTCCAAAAGTAGAGAATGCAAGAGATTTAGTGGGTTCTATTGTAAAAGGGACGTATGAAACAAAAGCGGACCATCCAATTTTTGCGGGACACTTTCCTGGAAATCCTATTCTACCAGGAGTTGTACAAGTCGAGATGATGGCGCAATTTACTTCATTTGGTCTTAAGCTCCTTCATCCAGATCTTGAAGAAAAAACATTTGAAGTAGCTCTTTTATCCATTGAAAATGCAAAATTTAGAAAGCCTATAGGGCCAGGTATGAAATTAGATATCGAAACAGTTTGCACGAAGATGAGAACAGGTTTCCTACAAAATGACTGCAAAGTATTTTTTAACGGGGAACTCATGAGTGAATGTTCAGTCTTAGCAACATTTAAAGTTTTTTAATTAAGGAGAAATTTGTGGCAAATATACATCCAACGGCTATTATCGCAGAGGGTGCGAAGCTTGGTGAAAACGTTGAAGTCGGTCCATACTCAATCATTGGGCCAAATGTTGAAATTGGTGATAACTGTAAAATAAGAAGTCACGTTCTAATTGATGGTCACACAATAATTGGAAAAAATAATGATATTTTTCAATATAGTAGTATTGGAGCTGAACCACAGGATACTTCTTATAAAGGTGAGCCAACAAGAACTGTAATTGGTGATAATAATACCTTTAGAGAATATGTTTCGATTCACAGAGGAACATTAAAAGATAAGGAAGTAACAACCATTGGTAGCAACTGTTTGTTTATGGCCCACGTTCATGTTGGTCACGATGGTGTTGTTGGAAATAACGTTATTCTTGTAAACTCTGTGAACCTTGCTGGTCACGTTATAATTGGAGATAGAGTGATTATTGGTGGTGGAACAAATATTTCTCAATTTGTTACCCTTGGAAGAGGGGCTTATATTGGTGGGGCTTCAGCCATTGATAGAGATGTTCCAATTTTCTGTACTGCATACGGAAATAGAATCAAGCTTAAAGGGATCAATATTATTGGTCTTAGAAGACAAGGCTACGAAAAGAGCGTTATCTCTGAGCTCGTAGACTTTTATAGAACAATGGAGTCATCAGTTCTTTCTCCTCGTGCATTTATTGATCACGAAGAGCTAATGGAAGATTACAAAGATAATGTTCTTGTTCAAGAAATGAGAGCTGATATTAGAAAGAGTGAAATTGGTATTGCACCATTTGTTAAATAGGTAGTTTATGACAAAAGTAAAAGTTGCATTAATCGGCTATGGACATCTCGGAAAATGGCATGCACAAAAAGCTCAGTCCCTAGACTCGAGCGAGCTTATAGCAATCGTTGATCCAAGTGAGGCATCCCGTGCTCTTGCAGCAGAAGCTTTTCCTGGTGTGAAGGTTTTAGCTTCACTTGATGAAGTAATAAATGAAATCGATGCCGGTTTAATTGTAACTCCAACGAGTTATCACTTTGCTGTGGCAAAACAATTAATAGCTGCAAAAAAACACGTGTTCTGCGAAAAGCCTGTTACTTCAACACTAGAGCAGGCCCTTGAATTACAAAAAGATTCCCAAGGAAAAAATCTTGTTATTCAAGTTGGACATAGTGAAAGATGTCATCAGTTCTGGGAGCAACTCCCAGAATTTTCATTCGCGCATAAAGAAGCGAAGCTATGTACAATACAGAGAACTTCTCCATTTAAAGGAAGGGCTGCTGATGTTGGAGTTGTCGAAGATTTAATGATTCATGATATCGATCTTATGAGAATGTTCTTTGGTGATCCAAAAAGTGTGAAAGCGGTCGGAGCAAAAGTCATCACAAAAAACTATGATCACGTTAAGGCTATTTTTGATTATGGAGACAAGATTGTAACAATTGAAAATTCTCGAGTAGATGTAAAAGTTGAAAGAAGTGTTCAATTTACATCGGATAAAGGAATCTTGAAGGTTGACCTATTTAATCTTAAAGCTCTTTTTTCTAAGAATATGACTGCTGACGCTGATCAAGTTGTAGAGGAAGTTTCTTACGAGAGAAGAGATCACTTACTTGTTGAACAAGAAAAATTCTATAATTCAATTTTAAATGGGACAGACATCTTTGTTCCCCTTCAAGATGGAATTGATGCTGTTACAATTATTGATGCTGTAAATAAGTCTCTCGCTACAGGAAATGAGGTTTCGTTATAGTGAAAAGTTGTCTTATCATAGCCGGTGAAAAGTCAGGAGAAGAGCACGCTCTTAGTTTCTTTAATCAATTAAAAGAAAAGAACCCTGATTTTTCGTTTTTTGGTGTTGGTGGAGACGAACTCGAAAGTGCTGGACTTGATCTTGTCTATCACTTAAAAGATTTTTCGACATGGGGTATTTCTGAAGCAATCAAAAGAATCCCTTTCTACTATAAGGCCTTAAGCCGAATGGAAGAGGAAGTTGCGAAAAGAAATTGTAAAGTTGCCATCCTAATTGATTTTCAAACATATAATATGAAACTAGCGGAGCGCCTCAAGAAGAAAGGTGTGAAGATTCTTTATTATGTTGCGCCTCAAGCTTGGGCGTGGAAATCATGGAGAACTAAAGTTTTAGAGCGAACTGTTGATACCCTCTTTTGTATTTTACCATTTGAAAAGAAGTGGTTTATGGATAGGGGAGTAAGTAAGGCGATCAGCATTGAACACCCAGTACTTACTCACAATAAAGTCGGAGTTAATGAGTTTAAGAGAGGCGATCTCGATATTGAAAATGGAGTGTTAAAAGTTTTATTACTACCAGGAAGTCGCAACTTTGAAGTAAAAAGTTTACTCCCTCTATTTTCAAAAGTAATTTCTAAGTTAAAAGAAACGAGAACGGTAGAAGTGAGTATTGTGAAGTCGAGCTCCGTACGCACTGAACTTTACGAACCTTATGAAAGTCTATTCAATAGGGTTTATCAGAATGAAGATTTAACGGAAGCTATCAAATCTTCACAAGTTGCACTGGCTTCAAGCGGAACCGTTAATTTAACTTGTGCCTTGTACTCTTTACCTACAGTGGTTGGATACACTGGCTCATTATTAAATCAATTTATTTATCATACATTTGTTTCGTATGATGGATTTATTTCAATTGCTAATATTGTTCACGAAAGGGAAGTCTTTCCTGAGTTTATTGCAGAGAACTTATCTGAATATAATATGATGGAAGCTTTAAAGAAGATTTTGTCTTCTAATAAGGATTACCAAGAAAGAGTTTCTGTTCTCGATGAGACTAAGAAACTTGTTAGTGGAGATGATATTGATATTTCAAGTTATCTCTCGGAGAAGTTAAATGAATCGTATCTCAATTAATTTTAGTAAAATATTTTTCTTTCTTTTTGCTCCAATTAGTATTCTTTGGGAATCAATCTATCGTATTAGAAGGTTCTTCTATGATGTCGGCATAATGAAGAAGAATCGATTTAAAGTTCCAATTATTAGCATTGGTAACTTAACCCTTGGTGGTACAGGGAAAACACCTTTTACTCTATGGCTTGGTCGCTACCTTTCATCAAAGGAAAAAAAGGTAATGGTTTTAACTCGAGGTTATAAAGGAAAATTTGAACACGGTAGTGGAATTATTCGTACAGGTAAGACTATTTCTCAAAATCCTTATGAGTTCGGTGACGAAGCTTTGGTTATCTGTCGAGGTCTCACTAATGCCAGTGTCGTTGTTGGAAAAAAGAGAAGTGAAAATTTAAGACACTACTTTGATCTCGAAAGTCCAGATGTTGTTCTACTTGATGATGGCCATCAGCACTTGAAAATTGAGCGCTCTTTGAATATTTTATTATTTGACTCTTTACTACCAATCGAAAGATATAAAGCTCCGCCACTTGGCTATTTAAGAGAAGGTCTTACCGCATTAAAAGATGCTGATATGGTTGTTCTTGGGAGGGCAGATCTTTGCGAACCCGAGCAAAAAGATAAGCTTATTAAGATGGTTCAGAAGTATACAAATCCTGGAACACCTATAGGAAGTTTTTACTATTCTCCATCAAGCATTAAAGACATTAACTATGTTGAGAAGTTTAGCCCTGATCAATTATCGGGGAAGAAAGTAATCTGTATTTCAGGTGTTGCTTCTCCACATTCATTTTATGAATTAGTTGAGTCTTTAGGTGGACTAATTATCGATTCATATGAATTCAATGATCACCACTTCTATACAAAAGAGGAACTTTTTCCAATCATTGAGCAAGCTGAACGAGAAGATGCTATAATATTGACGACAGAAAAAGATATTGTGAAATTGAGACGTATCGTTGAAAGCTTGAAAATTTTCTTCGTTGAGATTGAAATAAAATTCTCATCAGGACAAGAAGAGTTAGAAAGACTAGTCGATAAAGTAACTTTGTAATTCATTTACAGGTTGTGAATATGTTTAAATTTATATTAGTCGTATCATTGTTTGGACTGATTTCTTCTTGTGCAAGTAAGAATGACTTCACCGAACCGAGTAAGGTCGATCTTGTTAAAGTTTTTGAAATAGACAAATCAAAGCTTGAAAACTTCGAGACAAAGCCCGTTTCTGCTAAAGTTGATAAGAAAGAAAAAAGTAGCGTTGTTAAGTCCAAAAATTCAACTACAAAATTACCAATTAAAAAAGAAACTTCATCTAAAAAGAATAAAGAGTCTGACGTCATTGAAAAAGTTGACCTCGAAGAGACCACACCTGAAGTTGTAAAGCCTGAGAACCACCCTGACTATCCACCAGAGTTTATTAAATATAATACTCAATTTAAAAAGTATTGGGTTGAACAGAAACCATTTTTTAAAGTAGGTGAAAAGTTTAAGCTAAGCGTGTCTTGGTCGATCTTTAAGGCCGGAGATATAGAGTTGGAGACTCTTGGCGAATTAGAAATCGGTGGCCGTAAAGTAATTGGCTTTAAAGCAAAGATGGAGTCTGCAGAGTATTTTGAATCAATCTATAAATTGAAAGACTCTATTGAATCATATGTGACTTATGACAATTTTCTTCCCGTTAAATTCTCAATGCAGCAAAGAGAGTCTGGCCAGTCTGTAGATGATTTACAACTTTTTGATTCGGAAAAACTTAAAACATATTTCTATTATCACCGTTTGAAAAAAGGTAAAAAGAAAGAAATCAATAAAGAAGAGTTTACTCCAAGATTTTTTACAGACTCTTTTTCTGCTCTTCACTTTATTCGCGGAATGAATCTCAATGTTGGAGATGAATTTGTTGTTCCTGTTGTTACTAGGGCCAAAGTTTGGTTGTTGAAGGCTAAAGTTTCTCACTATGAAAATATTGAAATTATGGGAAAGAAAGTGAAGGCTATTCTTATTAAAGCTGAAACTCAATTCCCCGGGGTTCTAAAAAAGAGTGGAGATATTCTTTTTTGGTACTCGGCAGACCCAAGTCATAAAATTTTAAAATTTGAAGCTAAAATAAAAATCGGTACAGTTAAAGGTGAGCTGATAGATTACCAAGAAGGTCGTGTTGATTAATATTTTTAAAATTCAACAGAATATACTTTTTATCTGTCCTTCTACTAATTCAGGAACAAGGGAGCGAATGCTCTTACGCGATAGCTTACTTCTAAAGGAAGTTGGGCATAATGTATTTGTATACTGTATTAAGGATTCTTACCTTGATCAGGAGTGTGTAAGACTTGGCATAAATGTCATCTACCATGTTGGTAAAAGGCCAATGAACGTTTTTAAGTGGCATAAACTCAATACACTTCGTTCATTTTTTAAAAGAGTAGACGTTAATATAGTTCATTGTTATGAGCTAAATTTTCTGTGGCCAGTAGCATTCTTTTTGAGAAAGAAAAAACTTACTCCACTATTTTTTACTCTGACAAATGAAGTAACAAAATTCTACCACCAATTTTGGTATCGACCATTACTTACACGCCTCGATCTTATTTTTATTCCTGTACGTGAGATGATTGATTCTGTCACAACCCATATGGATATTCCGCAGCGAAAAATTTATTTCTCAGGTCTTGGACTTAAAAAAATTAAAAAGTCTTCAGAAGAAAAAACAATGGATAGTAACGTATGGAACTTTTCATGTTGGGTAAATGATCACGAGGAGAGTGGCAAAGAACTTAGTGCATGCTTTGATGCTATCTGGGCCGTTAATACTTCATTTCAATTAAAGAAGATTGCGCATCTACATCTTTATTCTTCAAGAAAATGGGATACCAATGTCATCACTGAGAAGCTTAGGTCTCAAATAAAAAAACTTGGAATTGAGAAGTTCGTTCACTTTCATGAAGACACTAATGTTCAAAATATTACGAGTGATATTTGGATTTCATATAACTCGAATATTCCACTTGAGGACTATACATTGATTGCGATGCTCAAAGGAATTCCTACAATAATGCCTCGCAATGCAACAACAAGTGAGATTTGTCGTTTTTACGAAGGACTAAACCTCACATTTAAAACATCTGATTCCAGGGACTTAAGGTCCGCTATGCAGGAAATTACTTCCAAAATTAGTCGTGGAGCAGAAGCTAAGCTCACCGCTCGAGATGAGCTTTGGATCGAGCATGGAGAAGAGGGATACAAGTATAATCTCTACAAAATCTATGAGAAGCATCTCAATAAGAGAAAACGTTTCTATTCCTGATTTTTACTTTTCAAATGGCCCAAGGCAGTGTAAGATCACGAAATCAAAAAACTAAGGTCCCTTCAGTAGAAGAACTGCGGTCCACGTCTTACGTGGTTTATCAAAAAAAATGAGTCCTATAAAAATTTATAGTGCACTCAAAGAGGTATTTTTATGACAGATTTAAACAAACTTAAGCAATCTTGGATGGCTGATTACGAAGTTGTACTTGGTGAGGACGTAGAAACTCGCGAGACAACAGAATTCTCTACGCTATTAGAAAGTGAAGCGTCTCTTTCATTTAATGAAGGTGAAGTATTCAAAGGTAAGATTGTAAGCATCAACCCTGACTTCGTACTTGTAGACATCGGATACAAGCAAGAAGGTCTAGTACCAGCTAGAGAATTCCAAAACTTTGACGGATCAATGAAAGTTAAAGTTGGTGACACTATTGAAGTTTACTTAGATAAACTAGAGTCACACATGGGTAACCTAGTTCTTTCTATGGATAAAGCTGAAATTCTTAAAGCTTGGGATAAAATTTCTGAAGCTTGTGAAAAAGGTACTCCACTTGAAGGTACAGTTGTTGCAAAAGTTAAAGGTGGTCTATCGGTTGATATCGGTGTTAAAGCGTTCCTTCCAGGATCTCAAATTGACATCAGACCAACTAGATTCCTTGATAAATTCATCGGTAAAAAGATGGAATTCAAAGTTATCAAGTTCAACAAGAAAAGAGGGAACATCGTTCTTTCTAGAAGAGCTATCCTTCAAGAAGAAAGAGGAAAACTTCGTGGTGAAGTTCTTTCTCAAATTGAAGAAGGAATGGTTGTTAAAGGTATCGTTAAGAACATCACTGATTACGGTGCATTCATCGATCTAGGTGGAATTGACGGTCTTCTACACATCACTGATATGTCTTGGGGAAGAGTTAAGCATCCATCAAGCCTAATCAACATGGGTGATGAAATCGAAGTTAAGATTCTTAAGTTTGATAAAGATAAGGAAAGAGTTTCTCTTGGACTTAAGCAAGTTCAACCAAATCCATGGGAAAAAGCTAAAGAAACTTATGTACCAGGTACAAAAGTTAAAGGTGAAATCGTTTCTGTTAAAGATTACGGTGTATTCATCGAGCTTGACGACGGAATCGAAGGTCTTATCCACGTTTCTGAAATGTCATGGACAAACTCTATCAAGAACCCAACTAAGCACTTCAATGCTGGTGAAACAGTAGAAGCACAAGTTCTTGAAGTAGACGTAGAAAACAAGAGAATTTCTCTTGGTGTTAAACAACTTCAAGCAAACCCATGGGATGCTCTAGAAGCAAAATTCCCAGTAGGTTCAAAAGTTAAAGGAACTATCAAGTCTATCGTAGAATTTGGTATTTTCGTTGACCTTGGTGAAGAAGTTGATGCTCTTATCCACGTTTCAGATATTTCATGGACAAAGAAAAATGTTAACCTAAACGAAGAATATAAAACTGGTGATTCAGTAGAAGCAATGGTTGTTTCTGTTGATAAAGAAAACCAAAAATTCTGTCTAGGTATTAAGCAACTTGCTGAAGATCCATGGAAGAAAATCGAAACAAGACTTCCTGTAGGAACTGTTGTTGAAGCTGAAGCTGTAAGAGTTACTGAATTTGGTGTTTTCGTTGAGCTTGAAACAGGAATTGAAGGTCTAATCCACATTTCTGAACTTTCTGAAGAAAGAGTTGAAAAGCCAGAAGATATCGTTAAGAAAGGTGATGCTGTAAAAGCTATGGTTATCTCTCTAGATAAAGATGCGAAGAAAATCGCTCTATCTATTAAAGCTGCTGCAAATGCTGCTTCTAATGGTACTTTCTCTCAAGAGCCAATCAAAACAGCTACTCTTGCTGACAAACTTAAAGGTTTCAACCTTTCTGGTGGTTCAGAAGAATAATTGATATAAAAATTCAATTTTTATATTCGAAGGGAGGTCTTATGACCTCCCTTTGTCGTTTTAGCCAGCTGCCGGAAATATTTTCAAATGCATTTTATTTTGATCACACTTTTATTTTGAGTATAATTAACGAATGAAAAAATTAAATAATAAAGGTTTCTCTCTTGCAGAGATCGTAATTGCAATGGGGCTTATGGGTGTTGCGGCCTTGGGCTATATGAAGTTTCAGCAAAATCAAATGAAAGGTCAAAAGACTATCCAAAACAGAGCGTTTATTGATGATTTTACATATGAATTCAAGGGATATTTATCGCGTCCGGGGATTTGTAATAAGAGCTTTGAAGATACCTCCATGACTAATGGAACGACTATTGATGGAATTAAAAGACCTGATGGAGTTTACAAATATAAGGTCGGGGAAAAGCTTCCAGGATCTTCATATATGATTTCTTCTCTTGTCCTTGAGGATGTTTATATTGATAAAACTGAGACTCAAATTGAAATTTATCGAGGAGAGGGTTCATTAAAAGTGACTTTCGAAAAACTCGACAAGGCTTCTTATGGAGGAAATACTTTGACTAAGAATATTGAGCTCGATTTTACAGTAAATCGTCTTGATAAAATGCAAGAGTGTGCACCAATTGGAAAACTTGTTCTACCAACTTCAATGTTGAATAGAGAAGATAAAGATGAAACTAAGAAAGAAGACTCACTTAAAGCAGATATGAATACGGCCTTTGAAGAATCAGCAAATGAAATGATGAAAAAGACTGGGACCAAAATTGATCAAGGTGATATCAATAAGGCCATCCAAGAAAATCCTGATCTAATGAAGGCAATGGAAAGTTTGAAGAGTCTTCAAAAGACAAATGAGAATATCGAAAAGTTATTAAACTCTAATTAAGCTTTGTTGTGGGTGGACAAATACTGCACCCACTATCTTCTTCAATGTGAGAGGCGATCTCCTCATCAAGCATTGAATTCAGAGACGCTACATTTTCATCAGTTGCGCCAAGAGAGCGAATGAGAGTTTCAGGGAGAGAGGGTGCTTTAAGGATGATATCAAGACCAAACCCTTCATATTCTTCGGCCTTTTCATAAGCTTTTTCAATTTGCTCAACTGGGCACTCAAAAAGAATATTACCTGTTTCTTTATCAATAATTTTGACAGTACTAGACATCGTTTGTTCCTTATGACAAAAATACTATTATAGAACTAACATGATTGGTGAACGGATGAAAGTAAAAAAGCTATTTGTAATATCAAAGCAGGAAATGCTACGACGTACCATTGAAGGATATTGTAAAAAGCAGGGAATTGAGATTTTTCACATTGATGATGCCGATGAATCAATTCACTTTATTGCAGATCTTACGCCGGATGTTATACTTCTTTGCAGTGAAAGTTATTCAGAAGAGCAGGTTCAAGCTATTAAAAATACGCAGATTCCTGTTGTTCATCTTATTTCCGCTGATGCGAAGACAGAGGAAAAGCACCTTGTTCTACCTATCAACCCAGTCAGTTTAATTTCTGAAATCGAAGCGTTGTTTTAAATATGGATAAGGATCAAGTTTATATTATTATTGGAATTGTAGTTTCACTGACGATTGTAGTGGCTACTTATTATTTTAGACATAAGGGAATTTTATGAGCAAAGTTTCATGTAAGCATATTCTTGTTGAGCAAGAATTTGAAGCAAATGATTTAGTAAAAAAATTAGCTGAGGGGCAAACTTTTGAATCTCTAGCGCAGAGTTTTTCAAACTGTCCTTCTGGTGATCAAGGTGGAGACCTGGGGGCATTTGGTAAGGGAATGATGGTGAAACCATTTGAAGAAGCTGCATTTAAACTAAATGTAGGTGAAACTTCAGGTCCTGTAAGAACTCAATTCGGTTACCACCTAATTTATCGTTACGCTTAATCGCAAGACGAATCGACTCGATATGCGCGTCTGTCAAAATCTAGTTTCAGGCAGGCGCCTTCTTCCTTTTGAAGTCCCGTTACAATCTTAGAGTGAATATCTTCGCACTCACCAATATCAAGAACCATAAGTTGCTTAGAACCATCTTGAAACTCGAGATTTACATTATTAATGAAACCTTGGCAGTCAAGAATTACTTTATTGTACTCATGACTTTGGATCTCAAAAATAAATTCCATATCTGTTGATAAATATTCTTCCACATTAACTTTCGCAGTTTGTGCAAAAGTAGATAGGGAAGAGGCCATAAGTAGTAAAAGTCCGATTGTTTTTGTCATGCTTAACGTTTCGGACTAAAAAACTCAGACTTTAATTTTGACTAAAACACTCTGATTACAATGAGTTAAACTCAGAAATTAGAGGGTCATCAGGGCCAATTAAAAACTGGTGAAGAGCTAGTGGCTCGAAGATAAAATCAGGAGCTCTCACCCGATAGAAGATACCTCTTTCAAAGTTTGCAGTTTTTATCACGTTGGTTTTTGAAACAACTTGCGAGTGTGCAGCTCCAGCATCGTACGGAACAAAAAGGTCATAGCGATTTTGTTTTTCTAAGAAATAATTTACGATGTGCGATCTTAAATCTTTAATCTGTTCTGGATCAAAGCTCGAGATTACAAAACTTTCCGGATATGTTCTTTTGATAATCGATGCTTTTATCGGATCATTAAGTTTATCAGACTTATTAAAAACGATTAGCTTTTCTTTTCCTTCAAGACCTAGTTCATTGAGAACGTTCATTGTAACTTTTAATTGCTTTTCGTAATGTTCATCGCTGATATCACAAACAATAATTAAAAGATCTGCTTCAAGAGCTGATTCGAGAGTTGTCTTGAAACCATCAATCAAAGTGTTTGGTAGGTTAGATAAGAATCCTACCGTATCAATGAGAATCATTGGCGGTTTTGTATCTGGGTTTAGCATTCTAAAAGTTGAATCAAGTGTCGCAAAGAGTTTGTCCTCTTCTAAAACATTTACACGACAAAGACGATTCATTAGAGATGATTTTCCAGCGTTCGTATATCCAACAAGCGCAGCCGTGATTGCTTTCTTGCTTCTTCTCTTTCGCTGTTCAACACGACTTTTTTCAACTTCCTTAAGTTCTCTTTTAAAGAATTCAATTCTTTCACGAATGATACGACGGTCAAGCTCGATCTGCTGCTCTCCTTCTCCTCCACGAACCCCAATACCCCCCTTCTGACGGCCCAAGTGAGACCAGAATCCAGCAAGACGAGGAAGGATATATTGAAGACGTGCAATCTCTATTTGAATCTTCGCTTCATTTGTATGAGCGTGCTCAGAGAAAATTTCAAGAATGATGTGACAACGATCTACAACTGATAAACCAGTAAGTTTTTTAATATTTCTAATTTGGCTCGAAGTAAGTTCACAGTCAAATACTAGAAGTGAAGAACCTTCCTCTCTTGCTTGTTCTGCAATTTCTAAAATCTTTCCACTTCCAAGAATTGAAGCTGGGTCAATTGCTTTCTTATTTTGAATATACTGATCACCTGTTTCAATTCCAAGTGTTCTCATTAGTTCTCTAAGTTCACCTAAACTTCGTAGGGTTTCCTTTTCTGTTGCATGTTCTTCAAATGAAGGACAGACAATTGAAACGAGTGAAGCTTTAGCTTCGCGAGAGATATAAAATTCATTATCAAGCATATTTGATTTCCACTTTTCGATTATCAATTAACCGTGTTGAACCAACTCTAAAAGCCCCAACGAGGACAACCTCGGTTGTGTTCTCATTAACTGGTTTTAAGTTAGAGGCATCTAAAATTTCTAAGTAATCCCAATTCTTGTCAGCAATGCGACTTTCAAGAACCTCATTTATTTTGATCATTGAGTTTACCCAAGTTTCTTCTTTGAGTATAGACTCAATCTCTACTAATGTTCGTGGTAATAGTAGTGCGGTCTCACGATCTGAAGCCGAGAGGTATTGGTTGCGGCTACTTCTCGCTAGTCCATCCTGATCTCGAGATATTGGCATCATCGTAATTTTAATCGGAAGATGAAGATCGGTTGTCATCTTCTCAATAACTTTAACTTGTTGATAATCTTTTTGACCAAAGTAAGCATTCGTCGCTTTTGATAGAGAGAATAGTTGGTAAACAACTGTTGTTACTCCATCAAAGTGACCTGGTCTATTTGCACCACAAAGGATCTTCGTGAGAGCACCTACCTGAATGGTTGTATCAAAGCCTTCTGGGTAAATTTCGCTATTGTCTTTAGGTGCAAAAACAAGAATGTTTTCGCTAAATTTATCTTCGATTTTTAATACGTCTTGTTCAAGAGTTCGGGGATATTTATCAAAGTCTTCGTTTGGGCCAAATTGTTTTGGATTAACAAAGATTGTAATTATTGAGATATCATTCTCTGAGACTGAACGCTCAAGTAGGCTTAGGTGTCCTTCGTGGAGATTTCCCATGGTTGGCACAAGACCAACGGACTTTCCTTCAAAGAATTCACTCTGATATTGTTTTAGTTCTAAAACCGTTCTAATTACTTTAACCATTTTTCTCTAGTTCTCTGAATATCGCTGAAGGTAGATCAGCTTTTTGAATGATCTCATCGAGAATGATTTCACCATTTTGAAAAAATTTATATGAAGCTTCGTTATTTGCAAAACCAGAAACCTTCTTATCGTGGCAAAGACCACTGTGAACAAGAGTCCCAACAAGAAGATCAACAGGTTTGCGAGTCCATTTCTTGTTTAGCACTTCAAAAGAAAGATCTGTTTCAGCAGCGAAGCCAACAATACGAATAGCACTCTTGTTGGCCGTTTTACGCTCAACCATTTCCTTTAGAATATCTGGTGCTTGATTAAAAAATAGCGCATTTTCCAGTTTATCTTTTTTTAGTTTTTGTTCACTAGGAGAAAATTCAATATCACTAATGGCCGCACTTGAAATATAGAAGTCAGCTTTATCGAAGTACTCGAGAACCTTCTCTCTCATATCTCTTGTTGTTGTGATCCGATATGATTCAAAACCAGGAAGAAATGCGAGGTCTTCAATTTTTGAAGTGGCATTCTTTCCAGCAATAAGCACAACACGGTAACCGCGCTTCAAAGCTTCCTTTGCTAGCTGAAACCCAGTAATACCTGTTGAGCTATTTGTGACGTAGCGAACAGGATCGATTGGGGCAATCGTCGCCCCAGTGTTGATTAAGCATAGGGGAGAGTTACTATCAATACTTGGATTAATTGCTGAAATACAGTTAATTACTTTTTGAATATCTGGAGCTTTTCCAGAGCCCTCATCTCCACATGCGAGTAATCCTTCTGATGGAGGATGAATGAATATATTTTTTGCAATATAGAGTCTTTGGATAAGATCAATATTTTCTTTCGTGATCGGATGAGTCCACATAAAAGTATTCATTGCAGGATAAATCGAGACGATTGTGTCCGTTCTCTTTGCCATGAATGTTGACGTTAAAAGATCGTCACATTGGCCCATGGCAAGTTTAGAGATTGTATTTGCGCTGGCAGGAAAAATTGCCAAATGTTCGGCCCATTTTGCTAATTCAATGTGAAGTATACTGTCCGTTAGATTTTTAAAATCATCAGAATACTCATAGACTTCTTTGACTCCAAGATACTTGAATAGTTTTGCTTGCACGAATTCGCTTGCACCCTTTGTAAGCACAACCTTAACTTCATGACCTTCTTTTTGGAGGCCGCGCGCTAAATCATAAGTTTTGTAAGCAGCTATCGAGCCGCAAACACCCAGTAAAATTCTCATAAACATCCTAGATTACACGCAATATTTCAAAATAGGGCGGTTTTGTAAATATATTAAAATTTGGTATAAAATAAGATTAAGTGACTTTGATGGACATGATGTAAGAGCTGAATTTTTCTCTGAATTTCTAAATAAAAACAATAGGTTATAAAATATTCACAATTCTTTTATACTTTACTGATATAGATCATCTATTCTTTTTAGAAGAAGCCGATGATAGGGGAACACTTTTGATGAGAAATAAGGCTAATTTGATGCACAACAAACTTTCTTTTATTGGTTCTTGGGAATACGATCTTGTTTCTAAGAAACTTTCATGGTCCCCTGAAACTAAGGTGATTCATGGCGTACCATTATCATATGAACCATCTGTTGAGGAAGCTGTATCATTTTATCATCCTAGGTTTCGAGATCTTTTGATTTCTAAATTTGAAAGTCTCCTTCGCTATGAGGAAAACTATCTTATTGATTGTTGTCTTGTGACTTATGACAAAGAAGAGATTTGGGTTCAAACGACTGGCCAAGTTATTGAGTATCAAAGTGGTGTCGTCACAAAAGTTGGCGGAATCTTTGAAAATATCACAAGGGAAGAAAACGAGCGAATTAAACTTGAAAGCTATTGGCATGTCATGAACGAGACAAGCATGGTCTCTATCACTGATCGCAATGGAAACATTCTCTTTGTTAATGATAATTTTTGTAAGCTAACAGGTTATGAAGAAGAAGATATTATTGGTAGAAGTCACAGGATTTTTAATTCTGGTTATCATGACAATGAATTTTTTAAAGATTTGTGGAGTACAATATTAAGTGGACAAATTTGGAGCGGTGAAATTCTTAATAAGAATGAAGATGGCCATCTCCAGTGGATTCAGACAAAAATTTTTCCTGTTCGTGACTTCCAAGGGAATATTGTAGAGTTTATCTCTGTTCGAGAAGACGTATCTGAGCAGAAAAGACAACAAGAAGAAGTGGTTTCGGGAGAGAAACTAAAAGCGATGTCAGATGTTGGACGCCAGATTCTTCATGAAGTAATGTCTCCTTTGACTGTCTTGAATTCGCATATTGCAATAGTTGAAAAAGCAGCGACTACTAATGATATGGACAAAGTCGCAAATTCGATTGAGGTGCTAAAGACTGCCTCTGCACGTGTTATTGAAATTTTTAATGATATGAGATCTCTTATTAGAGAAGAAGATAACTTTGTTATTTTAAATATTGCAGAAGCTATTAGTAAAACTTATTTCTTTACCCACTTAAAACTGCAGGAGAGTGATATTTCATTTTCTACAGAGGTCGAATCAAGACAATTTAAAGTTCTTGGTAATCAGGGGCATCTCATTCAAGTTCTTACAAATCTTGTTACAAATGCAATACATGCAGTGAAAGATCGTCAGGATAAGTGGATAAAGGTAAAGTGTTATCAGCAAGGTAGTTGTGTTGTTCTCGATGTTATTGACAGCGGGGAGAAGATTGATCCTTCAATTGAAAATCGTATTTTTGATACTCTCTTTACGACAAAATCAAAGGAAGAGGGGACGGGACTTGGACTTTCTATCTCGAGGCGAATTATTACTCGTATGAATGGACAATTAAATTTGATTAATGATCAGGAACATACTTGTTTTAGGATCACATTACCGAGTATTAGCAAGGATTATTAAGTATATAAATTTGCCACGGTCCATTGCTAATATTCTGTTTACTGCTTAAGATTTGCCTATGAACTTAGCAAAATTCCACATTATCAGTGATCGTGATGTTCAAGCATTAGAAGAGACAACTACACCTGTTCTTTTAAATATTGATCATATCATCTCAATTAAACCTATTAATATTGTTATGGAGTCTGGAGTAACCCAAGGTTACTGGATTCGCATGAGCAATGGAAAAAAATATCGAGCGATAATGATACCTAAAGAGCTAGCATCTTTACTTGGAACTCCAAGTAGTATTGATGAAGATGTAGAATAAAGACTTAAAAAGTAAATTTTTATCGAGTTCTCCATTTATTTCGAAAAAGTGTGACGCTCCACCGGTCACCACTGTCTTAAAATCTTTTGTTAAATAAGTAATAGAATCCATAAAACATGCAAGTGAAGAAAGTATTGCTTCGTCTGTACTTTGTGGGTACTGCTTTTGAGATGGCCGATCTTTTGGCATAAGAATGGGAAGTTTCGCGCCTGCACTATAAGAATTAAGATATGTCTGTACACCTGGAAATATATAACCACCTAGATGAACTCCATCTTTTATAAAATCTACAGTTGTGAATGTACCGGCACTAATAATTGCTAAAGAGTCAGTTGGATATTGTTTTTGAAGTGAGTAACAAATTGCAAAACGATCACTGCCAATTTGATTTGAGTACCTCGATTTAAAATCAAGAGTCCCTTTTACTTTTTCAAAACTTTCTATTTTTTCTGACGTAGTGATATTTAAGTTTACTGAGCACGAAGCAAAGTAATCATTAGAGTTATTAGTTATAAACTTATCGAGGTCCTCTGGCAGTAAACTATCAATACGATTGACGATATTTCCTGCTTTATCGAAGGTTGCAACTTTTAGATTAGTATTACCTGAATCAATGATGTGATAATTGTGCATTATCGCTTTCTCTTTGATCGTTAATATATTCAGTAATCAAGTCTCTTTTAAGTTGGAATAAATCTGCAATAGGCGTGCAGAATTTAGGAGGTGTATTAGGTCCCATCTTTAGAAGGTCGTTGATTACTAACACTTGACCATCTGTTCCGCGGCCAGCCCCAATACCAATTGTTGGGATGGAAAGAGTTTTGGTGATCTTAGAAGAAATATCTTCTTGTACGCATTCAAGAACAATTGCAAAACATCCAGCTTTTTCAAGTTTAATCGCCTCGGCCATGAGCTTTTCTTGGTCTTCTTTATTTTTGCCATGAGTATAGTAGCCACCTAGCTCGTGTACAGATTGGGGAGTTAAACCGATATGGCCCATAACTGGTATCCCTGATTGAGTTAGGCGTTTGATAATTTCTAATTGGTAGTCAAAAGCTCCTTCAAGCTTTATTGATTCGCACTTTGTTTCTTTGAATAACTTTGTTGCATTCTTGATCGCTTCATCAAAAGTTGAATAACTTCCAAATGGCATATCAACAACAGTAAACTTTTCTGGTGCTCCTCTTTTAACTGCTGAGCCTAGCATTATCATTTCTTCAAGTGTTACTTCTACAGTGGTATCTTTTCCTAGAACAACGTTTCCCGCACTATCTCCAATGAGAAGTAGATCGATATCTGTTGTATTTAACATCTGTGCAGTTTGAAAATCGTAACAAGTAAGCATTTGCAAGGAAGACTTTGTTGTCGCAAACTTTGCCTTTCTAATTTTTCTTGTATCAAGAATTTTCTTTTTAGCTGTTTTTTCCAAGTTCTCTTCCTAGTGTGTTGTATATCTGTTGTAGTCTCGTATTTTCCCAATCATTTAATACAGTAGATTGAAGTGATTGAAAATCTGTATGAGTTGTTTGCCTGTAAAAATCACCAGATTTAATGTCATTGAATAATTGAGTTAACTTTCTATCCATCTCTTTATCAAAGATAAGTTCACTTGCCTTTATTCCTCCCAGAAGGGCATTTGGAGATATCATTGAGAAGAAAGCTTGGGGGCCAATCTTGATCATTGCATTTGCAATAAGCTTAACCTCATGCCAGCATTCGATATATGCGATTTCCTCAGAGATGCCATTTTGCACAAGCTTTTCAAATGACTTTCTTGCTCCAAAAGGGATAAGAGAGCAAAGGATACTTTGCTCTGAAAATAAATCAGCTTCCGCTTCTTCTTTAAATGAGGAATGGATGGGACCAATATTAACTCCAAGTCCTTTGCACAACTTTTCAAATGCTTCTTGAGTTTCTTCTTTAAAATGAGTGACCAAAGTTTCATCTACGACTGCCGTTAATGGAGCTTTTGTTTCAAAGTTAAACCTTACTTCACTGGCAATTGCTTTTGGTGCGAGAAGTAGAAAATTAAGATGAGGATAGAGTTCATCAAGCTTTTCATAATAAACACTAAAGCCATGTGCAAAGATCAGTGATTGAGCTGTGGATAACTTGTTAGAAATATTTTTTAAAATAGTGTTGTGACTATTATCTGGTGTTAAGAAGCAGAGGAACTGAAAATGGTCAAGTCGATCTATGTCTAGGTCTATAACGTTAAAACCTGCTTCTCGCGCGAGCTGTGTACTTTGGCTATTAGCTCTTAGGCCGATGTTAACAGCATAGCCTGAGTCCCTAAAGTTCAACGCCCATGCCTTTGCCTGAGCACCGTAACCTATGATAAGAATAGAGTTATCTAAGAATTTAGTCATAGTGTTTTTTAGCACGTATGGGAAATTGGTGTAAAGAGTGAGAGTAGAAGTTATTAGTGAGCTAAGTGCTTGTAATTATAAATTAAATGAGAACTCAGGCTATCTTTATGGGCAAAGTGTTTTCACTTCGTCAAATTTAGTCGACGGGGAGCTTCCATTTATGGAGGAGCACCTTGAAAGACTTCAAAAAGGTGTCGCATATCTCTTTAATGAAAAGAGGCCCGATTTTAGCCCTGTGAGAGAGAATTTGAAGCTAATTTCTAGCAACGGCGAGACAACCGCGGCTAATTATATCAGGATCACAATCTCTAAGATGAATGATGAATTTCTCTGTTTAATTTACCTTGGAAATAAGCTACTGGTCACCCGTGAGGTATCATTAAAAACTCATCGTTCCTTATTTAATAATGGTATGCCCCCATATGTAAAACTTGGAAATTACGCATTTCAGTTTAGAGCAAAAATTATTGCTGAAGCTGAGGGCTATGATGATGTCCTCATGGTGCATGATAGGACAGGAAATATTCTAGATACTTCGACATCTAATATTTTCTTCACGAAAGGAAAAAGTATTTTCTTCGCTCCATTACAATTTGGGGTATTTGATGGTATTTTAAGAAGAAATTTAATTGAATTCTGTCGTGATGAAAAAGACATCAAACTCGTGGAGTATGATATTAATGTCAGCTCTATTGCAGATTTTGATGGTGCTTTTATCACGAATAGTTTTAGTGGAATTAGAGTAGTTAAACGTATTGATGACATTGAGTTGAATGAAAGTCCGCTTGCCGAAAAGTTTAAGAAGAATGGTTTTTTATGGAAAAGAAAAAATTAAATATTCCGTGTGCAAAATGTAAGACGACATTTGAATATTATTCAAGTGAATTTCGTCCATTTTGTAGCGAAAAATGTCAAATGCAAGATCTCGGTATGTGGTTAAATGAAAGCTACACTGTTCCAAGTGAAGAAGCTTTAACAGAGTCTGATCTTGAGCACGTATTACGCGAAAAAGAAAAAGAATTTTATGAGCACTAAGATTGATTATCTGCTTCTTGAAAAAAATATTGATACGATTGCTAAAAAAGCAGGTCGTCGAATTCTAAAATTTAGAAAGAAGCTTGATGAAGTAGGTGTTGTAAGTAAGGATGCGCACGGAATCGTTTCTGCTGCTGATATAGACTCTGAAAAGTTTATTGTTCAAGAATTAAAAAAGCTCTATCCTGAAATTCCTTTTCTTGCGGAAGAACAATTTTATGAGGAATACCAAGGCAAGAAAGAGTTTTATAAAAAATACGAAAATCTTCCATATCTTTGGGTAATCGATCCTCTCGATGGAACGAATAACTTTCTTCATGGACTTGATTATTTTGCAGTTTGTATCTCTTTATTAAAAAATGGGGTACCTGTTGCAGGAGTTGTTCACGCACCACTTCGCAATGAGACATTTCTTGCTTCCAAAGGAAATGGAACAAAATATACAAGTAAAAATGTGACGAAAACTGTTTATCAAAAAACTGGACGAAAAGAGTTGGGTTCCTGTCTACTTTCTACTGGATTTATTCGCTCTGGAAAAAAGAATTTTGAAAAACATATTAAACAATTTACTCAATTACTTTCTGAAGTTCGAGCGGTAAGAAGAATGGGCTCTGCAGCCCTTGATCTCTGTTATACTTCAATAAATCTCTATGACGGTTTTTGGGAAGTTGGTCTTGCTCCTTGGGATATGGCCGCTCCAGCCATTATTTGTCGTGAATCAGGTGTGAAAGTGACAAAAATTGATGGATCGAAACACTCGGTTTTCGTGGCCGATGTACTTTCGGCAAGAAATCCAATTCACAAGATTCTCGTTAAAAAACTAAGCGTGTAGACGATATTTCCAATGATTTAAAAACTTGCACAAAATGGCAGGTATCTCTATAATTTTATTAACATTATGTTAAAATTAAAGTGAAATTGTTTTTTCCAAGGATGGATAGAGTGAGTCAGACAGCAACAAGATTTATCAGAGAAATGATGCATATTAGTGATAATGTATTTTATATTTCTCTTTCGATACTACTGTTGATCCTATGTTTTATAATCATTTACTGGTTTTATACAAGAAAGAAGATGCAAGAATTAAAGCATCAAATACCTGCTACAGTTTTGAAGAACTATCTTGATTCAGTAATTCAAAATTCAAATGCATTAAAGTCATCTCTCTTTAGAGGGGGAGGATTAGAAGCAGGTGAAGGTATTCCTTCTGTTGTTCCTGCTGGAAGTCTTCCGACTGGAAATGTTGGTGTGAGTTCAGAAGAGTTAGCTCAGAAGAATGCTGAGATCGCGGCTCTCAACGGACAAATTGGTAATAAGAATGCACAGATTAAAGAACTTGAAAGATTACTTGCTGAAGGTGGTAGTTCGAATGATGGTGCAGAAGAAATTGCAAAACTTACAGGCGAAGTTGCTTCACTTAAAGCACAACTAGAAGCAGCAAGAAATGATCTTGCTGATGCGGGAAGTTCTGATGGTGGTGACTCTGAAACTGTTGCAGCACTTGAAGCAGAAAAAGTTGAACTTCAAAATAGACTTAAAGAATACGAGATCATTGAAGAAGATCTTGCAAACCTCAGACGTCTTCAACAGGAAAATGAACAGCTCAAAGAAACAATCAATCAGCTTCAAGCCGGTGGTGCAGCCCCTGCTCCTGCTGCTGAGCCTGAGCCAGCTCCTGAGCCAGTTCCTGAGCCAGCTCCTGAGCCAGTTGCTGAAGCAGCACCTGCTCCGGCAGAAGACTTAACTGATGCTCCAGTTGCTGATGAAGAGGAAGATCTTGAAGCTGCAATGGCTGCAGCAATTACTGAGTCTCAAGCACCTGCTGAAGAACCAGTATCTGCATCAGATGAAGATATGATGGTTCCTTCAAATGAAGGTGAGCAAAAGTCAGCAGAAGAGTTATTAAGCGAATTTGAAAAAATGCTAGGATAATTTATGAAAAACTTACGAATTACCATTTTAACTACTTTATTGATTAGTACTTCTGTAAGTGCAAGTGTGAGTACTTCACAAATTAAGAAAGTTGAAGCCTCTCCAATAGAGCAGAAATTTAGAAAAAATTTAAATAAAAAAGAAATGATGGTTCTTCGTGATGAAGTTCTTAATATGAAAGGGAAGTCTGTCTCATCACTTATTAAAGTTATGAAAGATAAAACTTTTCCTGATAAGAATCGATGGATGGCAACTTTTTTACTAGGCCAAGTAATGGGAAAAAAATCTGCTCCATTTATATCAAAATTCTCAACGCACCCTGATTGGATTATGAGAATGGCTTCTCTTAAGACGCTGGCAGCGCTTAAGCAAGTTCAATATAAAGATATCTACAAAAAACTTTTAAGTGATAGTTCAATGCTTGTAAGATACCAGGCTCTTGAGACTGTAAAAACTTTAGCATTAACAGATCTTGCTCCAAATGTGTGGGCAATGCTTTATGATAAGAAGAATTATCATGTCAGCGATAAGACAAAAGGTTCTAAAAGAACTCATATAATTAAAAATGTTATTACGACAGTAGGTGAGCTAAAGTTTGAGAAAGCAAAAGAGCCTTTGTTATCGATGATGCAAAAAGAAAAGTACAAAGATATTCATGTTGAAATAGATGAAGCACTTCAGAAGCTCTACAATAAAAAGTCTCCACAAGGTTCTTTAAAATTGAAAAAGAACTACTGGAAGAAAATTAAAATATCGAATACGCTAATTTAATTATTGAAAAGAGGAACTAAAAGTTTTTAGCTTCCTCTTTTGCTTTCTTATCTTCGATACTCTTAATCATCTGTTCTCTAAGTAAGATTCTATTGATTCTATAAATAATTGTATTCTCTAAGATTCCATCAGAACGAACAACCTTCCATCCTTGAAGGAAATCCTTTTCAATCATTTGGCGCTTAAATACCGAAACCTTTGATACTTCTTGCGATCCTCTAAATCCTTTAACGACATTGATGACAAGTTTGAAACGTGCTGACTTAACCATATCCTGAGAACCAAACGCCTCATTGAAATTTAATTGAATTGTGTTGTCGATCCAGCGAGTTTTTACAATACCGGCTTCTTGATTCTTAAGGGCAAGATCGTACTTTTGCATGATTTCAAGTACTGCTTGCCACGTTTGATTAAAATTAAATTTAAAAACTTGAGATGGGATTTCTGTTTCTTCCGCAAGATTTTGAAACTGTTCGTAAGAGCTACAACCACTAAAAAGACTCAATGATAAAATTAGCAGTAGTGTTCTTTTGAGATTTTTAATCATTTTTGTTTCACTTTATTTAGTTATAAAATGGTCATATGACCAAGAATTTAATATTATTATCTTATTAGTATAGTATAAAAAATAATTCAGTCAAAGAGGACGAAATGAATGCATTAGAACAAATGAAAAGAGTTTTAGAGCTAGAAGCAAACTCTATTACTAGAGTCATGAATCTCTTGGATGAAGTGAATTGTAATCTACTTGTTGATTTATATAAAAAAATTAGAGCAACCAATAATCAAATCGTTTTTTGTGGAGTAGGAAAGTCGGGTTTAATTGCTCAAAAACTTTCTTCAACTTTTGCTTCGTTAGGTCTGAGATCAATCTTCTTGCATCCTACAGAAGCTCTTCACGGAGATCTTGGAAGAATTGGAAGTGATGATGCTATTGCTTTTCTTTCAAAGTCTGGAAATACAGAAGAGATTTTAAAACTTCTCCCTTTTATAAGTAATTCAAAAGACAATCTTATTGCGATGGTAGGTAATACAAAAAATGAAATCGCACAAAAATGTGGGATCGTTCTTGATTGTTCAGTTGAAAAGGAAGCTTGCTTAAATAACCTTGCCCCAACAACGAGCTCAACTGTAGCACTAGCTATGGGAGATGCAATGGCCGTTCTTTATGAAAGTGTTGTTAATCTTTCAAAAGAAGGTTTTGCAAAAAATCATCCAGGAGGACTTCTTGGCAAGTCACTTGTGATGAAAGTCAGAGACCTTATGTGGGATAAGGCGCAATGTCCTACACTTGATGGAGACAAAACATTAAGGGACGCAATTTTTGAGATGACAAAGAATCCAGCTGGGGCTTGCGCTATTTTAAATGCAAAAGGTGAACTAGAGGGGCTGCTGGTTGAAGGTGATATTAGAAGAAACCTAGCTAAGAGTGATCAGGCTATCAACTTTAAATTAAAAGATATTATGACAAAGAGTCCTGTTGTAACGACTGCAGATAGTCTTGCCTACAGTGCTCTTGAAGTGATGGAGACTAAGGAGCGACAAATATATGTGCTCCCAGTTCTTGATAATGGAATTTTTGTTGGTTTTCTTAGAATGCACGATCTTTTAAAAGAGGGATTTTCGAAGTAATTCCAATAAGTCCAAATATAAAAATCATGAGCCCAGTATAATTTAAAAAACCATATTTTAAATATAACGAGGGCTCATACTTCACACTATTAAATTTAAAATCTAATGTAGTCTGTTCAAAATTCTTAGTTCTTGCAATCTCTTGTCCATTTGCATTCATTCCAAGTGAGATACCAGTGTTTGTTGCTCGTACAAGTGGTAGCCCAAATTCATAGCTTCTCCATTTAGCAAGGAAGAGATGTTGCTCTTGTTCAGCATAAGGACCATACCAAGAATCATTAGTGAGATTCATCATAAAAGAAACCTCATCATCGACAGAGTTTAAATAACTTCTTAAGTATTCAGGAAAAAGAATTTCATAGCATATTAGACTAATAAACTTTGAACTCCTTAAAGTGAAGACAGTCGAGTTTTGTCCCTTTGCAAAAAAGGAAATATTTCTAACATAAGGAGCGATATGACGATTAAGAGAGCCAAATGGAAGACCTTCTCCAAAAGGGATTAGGACTCTCTTGTGATAGACCTTATCCATTGTTGAATCTGCATTAAACTGTATGGCAGTATTATACTGTTGCTCGTATGAGTCCATTCTTTGATGAGCAAGGTCGTAAGTACCAATAAATAATTTAGCACCACTTCTTTCAATCGTATCCTGAAGTTCCCAAGGTGCCTTAGGAGAGTGAGTCGTCGAAAGAACACGTGGATAAGCCGTCTCTGGCCAAATTACGAGATCAGTGTCACTTGGAAGATCTTTTAGAGACATCGCCTTATATGTATTTACTACTTGAGAAGCTGCTAGTTGCAATCCTTGCTCTGATTTTAATTTAAGATCATTTCCTATATTTGCTTGCACAATTCTGAGGTTTAATTCTTCATTTGTTTTTGATTCTATCTTTCCTGCAAGAAAGTTGATTGTCAGTAGAACCAATGAAAGGACCAGATAAAGATTACTTTTTCTTATCTTTTGCTTCTTTAAGATAATTCCAACTGCTATCAGCATTGTTAGAGCAGAGTAGAAAGGCACTCCAAAAATTCCTGCAAGGTTAAGATATGGGGTTAGTACTTGCCATGGGTGTCCCAGGTGGGCGGGAAACTGCTGAGGAATGTAGTATTCGAGAGTCGTGTAAACGAAGACTAAAATTGCAGGATAAATGATTGTTGTTGAAAATCTCTTCTGTACATAGTGTGAGATGCAAGTAAATAGAAGAATATGTGGAGCAATGATTAGAGTGAACAATTGCCACATGAGTATATTAAAAGGAGGGTAGAGTCCACCAAACTCGAAAAGAGTAAAGTTTAGCCAGTAATACCCTACACAGTTATAGCCCCATATATAAATCAAAGTATTGAAGAGTTTCTTTTTTAAAGTCAGCCCTGAATTAAAAAACTGAGAAAGAAAAATTGCACTGGAAATAATTATTCCTGGCATAAAATATGATGTTTCAAAAAATGGAAAGGCGAGAGCGTAAAGAGCACCACCAATGAAGAAGATAATTTCGTTTTTATATTTCATCTTCATATCATACTAAGCTCAATTTAAATTTGCCAGAAGCTACTGAGCTTTATTACAATAAATATATGGATATCGAATTTTTAAATGACGTAAAAAATAATTCTCATCTCTTTCATCAAGGTGAGGGAGAGGTTTGCCCGAAATGTGATTCATTTGCTTATGATAGTGGTGTTTGTGATACATGTCACTATGATGGAAATAAATCAGTTCTAGGTGAACCGCTAGGGGAGAAGTCATTTTATACGATGAAGGAGAACTTCTTTCTTTCTCTTTCTCGATTAGAAAGAGAACATCCAAAATTATTCCTTGAAGATAATAGATTCAAGCAATATATCAATAAAATCAAACTGAGATATAACGATCTTCTTGATTACTTTTATAGTGATAAGAGCATTGCTGATAATAATCGAGCACTGTACTTACAGGAGCTTCGAGATACGATTCTTGAATTGATGGATTTTGGGGTTGAGGAAAGTGAGCTGTGGCATCCGCTTAATCGTCGTAATGTCGAAAATCACTCTCTATTTTCAAGAATCAAAGATGTTATCACTGAATATAACCTAGAGAAAGCTTCTGTTAAAAAGCTCTCTCTAAGTTATAAATTCGGGGGGATTATTTCAATTGGTACTATTTTGTTAACTTTGATGATGGTGACAGTTTTGATGTGCCTGTCTTACACATTTTTAACTTATTCAAAGTTTTATAATTAACGGTTAAGTCTATAGATGATTTTTCCCGTTGTTTTAGAGTTTGCTACATCTCTTGATTTCTCATTCTTTGCAACTTTTGAATCATTTCCGTGGTTAAGTAATTTTGCTGCTAGCTCTTGAGCTTTAGCTGCATCAACTCTTCCTTCTGATTTACACTTATTAACAAAGCTAAATTCTTTCTTTGCTGATTCTGTAATTACTTTCTTCATTTGAGCAGCTGTAATTTCTGGGAATTGAGCTTTTAAAAGAGCTGCTACTCCAGAAACAAATGCTGTCGCTTGACTTGTTCCAGTTAAGAAACCTGCTTTTCCAAAGTTAAGTGCAGACTTAATTCTGTAACCTGGTGCTGCTACGTCTACGCTGTTCTTTCCGTAGTTAGAAGAGCTTAGAATTTGTAGACTTTGATTATAAGCAGTTACTGTAATAATGTTGCTAAGTTTATAGCTTGCTGGAAAGTAAGCGTTCTTTTCTTGGTCAATATTTGACTCTTCATTACCAGCAGCAGCTACAACTAGAATTCCTTTTGCTTCAGCTTTCTTAAGGATTTCAAGTTCTGCATAATCTGGCTCTGGACCTCCACCTGAGTAGTTAATAATATCGACACCACTATCAACTGCGTATCTAAGTGCAGCGATTGTAGAATCTAGATTATCTTTACCTGATGCTGTTTTATCATAATACTTTAATGGTAGAATTTTTACTTTTGGGAATACACTTTTAATAATCCCTGAAACGTGAGTTCCATGTCCGTGAGTATCAATTGGTTGAAGCTTATTTTTAGTACTTTTAGAAAAGTCCATTCCGTAATTTGTAGAAGATGCCGTACCATTCTTTGTATAAAGATTATCTTTTAAGAATGGGTGAGTTGGATCAATTCCTGTATCAATAACGGCCACAACGATTTCTTTCTTACCTTCAAACTTCTTCCAAGCATCTACAATATTAATAGATGATGATTGGTTCTCTGGTTGAACACCCCAGCTCACATAACGTGACTTTAAGATGCTTTCAGAATCAAATGATTCTTTTTGAAATTCTGGCTTAGTAATCTTTTGCTTAAGATCATTTAAAGAGATCGAAGGAGTTTCAGCAAACGTGAGCGAAGTAACAGCTAAAAGTGATGCAGCAAGGATAAATGGACGTGTTAAAAATTGCTTCAAAATATTCTCCTACTTAATACTATTTTTAATTGCTCACTTCTGACAATTAATTTGTCATGTATTACAAAGCAATACTGATGCCAGATAGGTGAGTAATATAATCAGGAACTTGAGTCTCTAGTGTCTACTTGATGTGTTCAATTTTTTCATGGGTGTCAAAATACTAATCACTTTTCTTGGGGGCGGTGTCTATTTGACGGTCACTTTAGCACTGACACCACTTAAATAGATGAATTCTTGTACAAAATTTTGGCCCAGGCTTTGCTCATAGATTGGTAGGCAGGATGCCTAGATGAGTTCAAGGAGAGAAGCATGAAATTAGTAAGTGTATTTCTATTAGGGTTATTAGTAACAGTTCTAGCTATGTTTAATGAACAGACTCAGAACGGGGAGGTAACAGGAATTGGATTTAATACAAGCAAGCGTAATTTGGCTTCGACAAAGGCATTATATGCTACAAATCTGGATAAAGAGGTTTCGAAGTTAGTCGCCTTTAAGGCAGCAGATCACTTTAAATATCGAGGTGAAATTTTTCAACCAATAAAAAAGGCCAGTTATTAACTGGCCTTTCTTTTATTAACTAACTCGCTTGAAACGATGGTCAGATCTTTCTCTTTCTTCAGCGTGAGCAATACAATATTCGGCCCATGGCTGATTCTCTAGTCTTTTATGAGCAATTGGCTCATCACAATCCTCACAGTGTCCGTAACTTCCTTCGTTGATTCTTTGAAGTGCGAATTCTATGTGTCTTAACTTATTTAATTCTCTATCTCTCATGTTAAATGAGATTTCTTGTTCAATTACATTTTGAGCGATATCTGCTTCATCCGGAAGATCATCTGAAGAAATATGTAAATCGTCTCTTTTAGAAAGAATACCGCTATTTAATATTTCAGACTTCATTTGAAGAAGCTTTGCTTTGAAGTACTCTAATTTTTCCTTATCCATTTATCTTCCTCCTTGAGAAGCTTATTTCTAAACAATGCTAGGCACAATAATTTTATAATCTAAATAAGTATTATAAAATTGGGGCAATGATTGCCTTAGCTCCTCAAACAAATTAGATTGTTTTTGTGCTAAAACAATATAGGCCTTATTCGGAAGATGAGCTTAAAAAATTAAGATATCTGTGTTTTTATAGCTGTTTGGAGATTTTTGCCGAAATGAACACGTGTAGATTAAACTTAAAAATAGCCAACAATATTAGTCAAAATTAGATAAGGAGTTGAAAATGAGTAGAGATATTGCAAAAGCAGTGGGGCATATCCCGTCTGGTCTATTTGTTGTTACGACAAATAATAATGGTCAAAAAGACGGCTACCTTGCAAGTTGGGTACAGCAAGTTTCTTTTTCTCCACTAATGGTAGCTGTAGCCATTAAGGAAGATCGTGTTTGCTACGGTCCAATTAAGGAAGGCCAGACTTTCACAATCAATATCGTCGGAAAGCATGACATGAACTACTTGAAGTACTTTTGGAGTGGTTATGGACCTGAAGATAATCCATTTTCTGAAATCGCGCATCGAGATGGAGATCATGGGGGAGTTATTCTTGAGGGAGCAAAATCGGCCATTGAGTGTAAGATGGTTTCGATGCAAAAGCCTGGAGATCACACCATCGTATTTGCGGAGGTAATCGCAAGTTATGTTAATGATGAAGCAGCCGAGGTCAAGACTCATATTAGGAAATCAGGACTCGATTATTAAATAGATTTTGTAAATTTTTCAAAAGCTATATCCAACCATTACAATCCTTCGATATGAGAGAAGAATCATATTTGGGGGGTTGTAATGAGTAGGATTAAGTTTATTCTTGTCGCATTTTTTGTCGCGATTTCTGCATTTGGTGCTGTTAATAAGTATCATGCAATGAATGTTTTCAAAGGTGATTATAAATTTAAAAATCCACAAACAGGCAATGATGTACTCTTCTCAATCACAAATAAGGGAGAGATCACTTTATTAGAGAATGATGATTTCTATAACGCAAAGGTTGAAGTACAATCGCTTGGAAATAATCTTGGACCAGATGGTTTAAGTGTGATGACTGTCATGCTTGCTGGTGGAAGTGATGAGCAGACAATGACAACTTTTATTAGGTTATACCCTGTTCAAATAGATGATAAGGACTCTGTTAAGGTCGCGATGATAGATGCAATTCAAGTGGAAAATGATGGTCCAAACGGTGTAACATTTTTAACAAGAGAAAAAATTAAACTTTATAAGAAATTGAAAAATTCAGATAAATACTTCGCTGTCGGTAACTAGACCATTTTTAAGTAGGAGCGGGGATCTAAAATGATTTCCCCACTTCTTTCCTTTTCACTAATAAATTTACATATAGCATCTTGGGCCTTGTTAATTGCCGAAGCAGGTTTTTGCTCATCAAGCTTTTCTAAGAATTCATCTCGGATACTGTCTGTGACTTCACTAAATAGATCAAAGATTAACTCTTTTGATGACATTCTCATGGCACAAGCTAGGAGATCATGATTCACTTCGAGTAAGAAGGCACGTTTCATTTCAATTGTGAGGTAGCGAAGGCGATCAATGTCCTCGGAGCGTTCCCTAATATTGAGGGCTAATTGCTTATTAGACTGGGCAATAGTTGAAATTGCTCTTTTAAATTCATCAGGGTTTAGCCCATTGAATTTAGTTGTATCAAGTCCTTTTATCTTCTCTTGTTTCGATTTAACTATTTTACTAATAGAGCGGTATGAAATCGAATCCATTGGCGAAGTGAACTCAACACCTATTTGAATAAGTTCGCTATTCGCTTCGCGAGAAAGTTTAAATGGAGTAAGGTAAATGACCCTTGCTTCTAATACTTCTTCAAGGTTTTGATCAGTAAGACTTACAATTAAGATTTTATTATTCTTACTAATCTTATTCCTATCCTTCTGGTTAACAACAAAACTTAAACCTGTTGTCGAAATATCAGTAAGAATATGATTATGAATGATTTCAGAGTCATCAGTGTGAAATGAGATATTCTTGAAATCTTGGTATTTATAGTAGAAACGTTTTGAAACTCTAAGATCTCTAAATTTTACTTCAGTTGGAGTTTTAAAACTGATGATATTCCCGGTTTCAATCGTGAAGATATCTTTTTTAAAAAGCATATCTCTTTTTGGATAGTGAAAGAAAATAGGGTTTTGCACATGGATTCTTCCATAAGCATTTTTATATTTTTCATCGAGTTGGATTTTACAATTTTGACTTGATACTTCTGTGAAGTAGCCAGAGAATTTTTCGCGATAGTCATCAAGAGTCTGCCACATTTCGACAGTCTCAAGTTGTTCCTTCATGCGATTAAACTCAGCCTCTATGTAGTCAGGAGAGTAACAAGACCAAAGGTTCATTGTTTAAGATCTCTCCAACTTTTTCCAGCTCTGTTCTTTCTATTGATCTGCCAAGTTTTAACAGCTTCATTGTGATCTTTATAGCTTTTAGAAAAGATATGAGTACCATCATTCTTACTTACAAAGTATAGAAACTGATGTTGCTCTGGCTCAAGCACAGCTTTAATCGATTCTATTCCAGGATTTGAAATTGGACCAATTGGAAGGGCAGGTATCTTATATGTATTATAAGGAGTTTTCTCAAGAAGATCTTTTTTTCTAAGGTTACCATTGTAGTTTTCATAGATTCCGTAAATCGTTGTCGGATCTGATTGAAGTCTCATTCTCTTTGCTAGTCTATTATGAAATACACCAGCGATACGAGGTCTTTCAAACTTTGCACCTGTTTCTTTTTCTACGATGGAAGCAAGAGTGATGACTTCAAATTTAGAGAGATTTGTTTTTGAAAAATCAAGATCAGCTGTCTTTGCTTGGAACACATTATACATTGACTCGATAACAAACTTTGGAGTTGAATTCGGAGTGAAGTTATATGTATCGGGATAAAGATAACCTTCAATTCTTTGAGCATTTAATCCCAGACTTTTTACAAAGTTTTCGTTTTTAGCAAGTCGAATAAATTCATCAGCAGAGGCAATGATTTTTGCTTCCTCGAGAATCTTAGCGACCTCAAAGAGGTTCTTTCCTTCTGGAATCGTAACCTTTGTTGTTATTGAGCGACCACTAGTTAAAAGTTCAAGTACTCCTGACATTGTAAGACCTTGTTCAACTTCGTAAACTCCAGCTTTGAATGAAGTGAGCTTTTGACTGAACTTAGAGTAACGGTGAAAAAGTCTTGCACTATAAATCATCTTATTGTCAGCAAGGCGGAAATTGATTGGGCCAAATGAATCACCTGGCTTAATTTCAAAAGTTGTTGTTGGGCCTTTAAACTCCCAGACGTAAATTCCGTAATAAATATGGATTACTGAAAGAATTAAAGCGAAGGCCGGGGCCAGAAATAAAAATATAAAAAGATTTTTCTTACTCATTAAAATAGTCTAGCTATTAATGAAGAGAAATCAAGCCCTTAAATTTTCCTAATAAAATCCTCAAGAATTATTATTGCACTAACTTCATCTATTTTTTTAGGGTCTACTGTGAAGTTATACTCTGCAGAGTTTAACATTCTTTCTTTAGCAGTGACTGTTGTCAGCGTTTCATCTTGCTCAATAACGAGGACGTCTTGAAATTTTTCTCTTACTGCATCACAAATAGATTTTAATTCACGCGTCTTATCTGTTTCAGTACCATCAGTAAGGTAAGCAATGCCAAAGATAATGACTTCAACGAAATCATCTTCAATAATTTGAGCGATCTCTTTAAAGAAGTGCTCAAGTCCTGAATTTATAATTCTACCACGGGATATTGGATAGGGCTCACGACCTGGTGTAAAGGTAGCAAGGCCTATGACTTTTTCACCAAAATCAATTGATAAAATAGTTTTGTTTTTGAAGAGTTCGTAATTTGGGTAGTGCTTAAAATCTTGCATGCAATCTATTTAAATTAGGTTGTGCTATACGTCAATGATTGATATTGTGTTGACTAATGTCCCATAGGCGCATAATATAAATTTATCCAAATAAACCCCAAAAAAATACCTTTATTAATATAATCAATAACTTAGAGGCATTCTCAACTTTTCAATTAATAATTATATAAAATTTCTATCAGGAGTATCAGCGGCTATGCATCTTAATGATCTTAGAGAAAAAGAAATCAACGAGCTTAACACATTAGCTGAAAGTATGGACATCGAAAATCCATCAAGCTTGAAAAAACACGAACTAATTTTTGCCATTCTAAAGACTCATGCGAAAAATGATGAAGAAATCTTTGGAGCAGGTGTTTTAGAAATTCTTCCAGATGGTTTTGGTTTCTTAAGATCGCCAGGATATAACTATCTCCCAGGTGCGGATGATATCTACGTCTCGCCAAGTCAGATTAGAAGATTTGGTTTAAGAAAAGGTGATTCAATCGAAGGTCAAATAAGACCTCCAAAAGATAATGAAAGATACTTCGCGCTTTTAAAAGTTTCGACAATCAATGCACAGTCCCCAGAAGCTCATAAGAAGACAGTTCTTTTTGATAACTTAACTCCACTGTACCCAGAGAGAAAGATTGATCTTGAGTACAAGCCAAATAACTACTCGACAAGAATGATCGATATGTTCGTACCACAAGGTTTTGGTCAGCGTTGTCTAATCGTTGCTCCACCAAAAGCTGGTAAGACAGTTCTTCTGCAAGAAATTGCAAACGCAATTACAACAAATCACCCAGAGTCTGTACTGATTGTTCTTCTAATTGATGAAAGACCAGAAGAAGTTACAGATATGAAGAGAAACGTAAACGCTGAAGTTGTATCAAGTACATTTGATGAGCCAGCATCACGTCACGTACAAGTCGCTGAGATGGTTCTTGAAAAAGCTAAAAGATTAACTGAAGCAAAGAAAGACGTAATTATTCTTCTCGACTCAATTACACGTCTTGCTCGTGCATATAACACTGTAGTTCCACCATCTGGAAAGATTCTTTCTGGTGGGGTTGACTCAAATGCATTACACAGACCAAAGAGATTCTTCGGTGCTGCTAGAAATATTGAAAAGGGTGGGTCTCTTACAATTATAGCAACTGCACTTGTTGATACTGGTTCAAGAATGGATGAAGTTATTTTCGAGGAGTTTAAAGGAACTGGTAACTCTGAAATCCAACTTGATAGAAAGCTTCTTGAGAAGAGAATCTTCCCAGCTCTTGATATCAATAAGTCTTCAACAAGAAAAGAAGATCTACTTATGGATCAAGCAAATCTTCAGAGAACTTATGTTCTTAGAAAGGTGCTTCACCCAATGACTACTATTGATGCGATGGAGTTTATGCTTCAAAGAATCACAAAAACAAAAACAAATGCTGAGTTCATGGAGTCAATGAACAGCTAAGATCCTAAGGAAGGAATAATTTTTTTATGAATATGTTTGATAAGCTCGATGCTGTATGTGAGCGATACGAATCTTTAACGGAAAAACTAGCGGATCCATCAATTTATGATCGCCAGGATGAATTCAAAAAAATCTCATCTGAAAGAGCGAATATGGAAGATGTTGTAACAACTTACCGTGAGTATCGCCAAATCGTTGATGATCTAGCTGAAGCTAAAGAAATTCTAAAAAATGAAAAAGACGAAGATATGCGTGAGATGGCTAAAGAGGTCATCGATGAAAATGAACCACGCATTCCAGATTTTGAAGAAAGACTTAAAATTCTTCTTCTTCCAAAAGATCCTCTAGATGATAAGAACGTTATCGTGGAAATCAGAGCAGGTGCCGGTGGTGACGAAGCTTCGATTTTCGTAGGTGACGTTTTCAGAATGTATCAAAACTACTGTCGCGAACAGGGATGGAAAATCGAAGTTGATTCGATGTCTTCAAACGATGAAGGTATTAAAGAAGTTGTTTTCACTGTTTCTGGTGACAAGGTTTATTCAAAACTAAAATATGAATCAGGTGTACACCGTGTTCAAAGGGTTCCTAAAACAGAATCTCAAGGTCGTGTACATACTTCAACTATTACTGTGGCGGTTATGCCAGAGACAGAAGATCTTGATTGGAAGCTTGACCTTAATGACGTAAAGATTGACGTTATGAGAGCTTCTGGTTCAGGTGGTCAGTCCGTTAACACGACTGACTCCGCTGTTCGTGTGACCCATATTCCAACAGGGATGCAAGTTCATAACCAAGAAGAAAAATCTCAGCTAAAGAACAAAGAGAAGGCCTTAAAGCTTCTTTCTGCTCGTATTTTCCAAATCATGTTAGATGAGAAAAATGCAAAAGAAGCAGCTGATAGAAAAGGCCTAATTGGTACGGGAGATAGATCGGAGAGGATTAGAACTTATAATTATCCTCAAGGAAGATTAACTGATCACCGTATTGGTTTAACTCTTTACTCTCTTGATAGAATTATCGAAGGCGATGTCGGCCCAGTTATCGATGCATTGATTGCTTACAATCAAGCAGAGATGCTTAAAGGTGAAGACGAATAGTCCTATGGAACTATTGTCTTTGGATGAATATACGCGCTCCTTTTTTAATAGTGAGCGCGAAGGGCTTGAAAAAAACTACCCAGGTATCTCTGAAGAGAGAATTCGTAGGGAAGTTCGTCAATTACTCAGTCAGACTCAGTTAAATCCAAGTGACACATCAAAAGCAATTTTCTTTCCTTCTGCGACAGATGAAGTAACTCTTTTTTTTGAAGAGTTAAAAACAGGTCGACCAATTGAGCAAATTAGAAAGCGTGCATTCTTTTACCGCTCTGAGTTCTATGTTAATGAAAGTGTTCTTATCCCTCGTAGTGAGACAGAAATCCTCGTTGAAGAAGTGGCCACTTATATTAATAAGACTTTAAGCAAATCAGTTTCAATTTGTGATATTGGTACGGGAAGCGGAGCAATTATTCTCTCGCTTTTACAAGAATCACAGTTTGAGATTAATGGACTTGCAACAGATATTTCAAAAGAAGCACTAGAGGTAGCAAAGAGAAACCTTTTTTTACAGCGCTTTAAATTTAATAAGAATTCTCATCTTGATTTTCACCAAGGTGATAGACTGGCCGGAGTTGATACGAAATTTGATATTATCGTTTCAAATCCACCGTATATAAAATCAATTCAAGACTATCCAACTGTTCATCATCAAGTATCAACATTTGAGCCTCATTTGGCGCTCTTTATTGAAGATGAAAAGTATGATGAGTGGTTTGAAGAATTGTTTAAACAAGTAGAAAATTGTCTTCATGAAAGAGGCCTTTTTTATATGGAAGGACATGAAGATCATCTCGAAGAGCTTGCAAAAAAATTAGAAAATGCAGGCTTCTGTAATGTGGAAATAATAAAAGACTATACAAATAGAAATAGATTTATAAAGGGATATAAAAATGCAAAAGCTTAAAATCAAAGGTCCAGTAAGCTTAAATGGAGAAGTAGAAATCTCTAGAGCTAAGAATGCATACCTACCAATTCTTGCTGCAATACTTTTAACTGATAAGAAAGTAAGACTTAAAAATCTTCCAAATTTAAGAGATATCAAAACGATGATCCAGCTTCTAAAGAATCTTGGTGTTCAAATTGAAGAAGATGGAGATTACACAGTATTTGATGCTTCGACATTAAATTCTCATGAAGCAACATATGAATTGGTAAAGACGATGAGAGCATCTATTTTTGTTCTTGGGCCATTACTTACTCGTCTTAATAAAGCAAAAGTTTCACTACCTGGTGGTTGTGCGATTGGTACTCGTCCAATCGATATTCACTTGTCTAACCTAGAAAAGATGGGTGCAAAAATCGATCTACGCGCAGGTTACGTCGAAGCTAATACTGATGGACTACAAGGAGCTAAACTTCCACTTAAGTTCCCATCTGTTGGTGCGACAGAAAACTTAATGATGGCCGCTGTTTATGCAAAAGGAACAACAGTTATTGAAAACGCGGCAATGGAGCCAGAAATTGACGACCTTGCAAATTTCCTAAACTCGATGGGTGCGAAGATCTCAGGGATTGGAACAAATAAAATCACTGTTGAGGGTGTCGATGAGCTTTGTGAAACAGACTATGAAGCTATTGGGGATAGAATTGAAGCTGCAACTTATGTTATTGCAGGACTGATGACTAACTCCGAAATTAAAGTAACAAGATTTAACCCTGAACACTTAGAGTTTGTTCTTGATAAGCTTATTGATATGGGTGCTAAGCTTGAAATAGGTAAAGACTATGTTAAAACTTTTCCAAGTAAGCTTAAGGGAGCAAAAATTGAAACTGCTCCATTCCCTGGCTTTCCAACAGATGTTCAAGCACAGATGGTTGCCTTGTGTGCAGTGGTTGAAGGAAACTCTATAATCGCAGAAAATATTTTTGAAAATAGATTTATGCACGTTCCAGAACTTATGAGACTAGGATCAAAAATGGATCAGCAGGGAAGTTCTCTCTTTATTGAAGGTGGAGCAAAACTTGTTGGAGCACCTGTAATGTGTACAGACCTTAGAGCTTCAGCAGCTCTAGTGTTAGCTGCTCTTGTGAGTGAAGGCGAGACTATTATTGATCGTATTTACCACCTTGAGCGTGGTTATGAGAATCTAAGTTTAAAGTTTCAAAAGCTTGGAGCAAAAATAGAAGTAATCAACGAATAAGAGGTAATCATGGAAGACTGTTTATTTTGTAAAATTTTAAAGAAAGAAATTCCATCTACTAAAGTTTATGAAGATGAAAAAGTTTACGGGTTTGTAGACATCTATCCGATGTCAAAAGAGCACTATCTTTTCATTCATAAGAATCATACTTCAAATGTAAATGAAATGAGTAAGGCGACACCTAATGAAATAGGCGAAGTTTATCAGGCTATTTCAAAATATACCGAATCAAATGAATTATCAAAAAATGGGTTTAGAGTAGTGACTAATGTTGGGCCAGATGCTGGTCAGACTGTTTTTCACACTCACTTCCATGTATTAGGCGGTGAAAAACTAGGACGCTTTGGTTCTTAAAGCGCCCTTCCTATATTAACGAGAAAGTGCTGTGATAAAGTTTTGCAGCACTGATTGTTGAAGTCTTGAAATCTCAGTGATATTTGCCATTATGATATAAGGACTATTTTTAATATTTCCTGCGATTACTAACTGGCCTTTGCTTGCTACGTACTCGACCATATTAAAATGTAGTGCGAATTCCTCTTGATAATTTTCCATTAAGCTTTTTTCGAGATCTCCACCTTCTACAGGGTTAGGGTTGCGATCACCTTCAATAGAAACTTGAATGAGAGTATTTTTGTCATCATTTTTTCCCATTTTCTTTAGATCGTTATAGATTACTCTTAAAGAAAGTGCACCGAGGTTTTTCTTGATAAGAAACCAAAACTCTTCAAAGTAAGTCGTTCTATCATTGGGCCAAAGCGCATTAAGGTGATCGATTACAGTGTGCATATTCTCAAGAAGGGAAATATTGTTTTGAAGTGTCCAAGTCTGATTAACTTTATTAAAAATTGTTACAAGTTGATCAAAACTCATTTTCTCAAAGTTGTCATTATCAACTCCGGCTTCACCTGCTTCTCTGATTGGATAGAATTTAGCATTCTCGAGAAGACTTTCCTTTATCGACTCATCTTCAAGAAGTGACTTATCAATAAATAAGCATGATAGAACTTCACTTTGAATTGTTTCAAGAGAAACAACTTTTGATGATGAAGACTTATCTCCAAAATTTAGAGTTCTAATAACTAGCTGCTTACTATTTTTGAGATGTCCTAATTGAAGAATCACCTTTATACCTCACTGAATTGGTCAATTTTTTTGTAAATAGTAACTTATAAAATACTTGATGTGAATGAATGGAGGCAAAATATGTGTAATTAGACTAATTTTTTGCATAGGGTTAAAATAAGGAAATGATGAAAATCTTTATACTTACCATTCTTTCTATCAATCTCTTGGCCCAAGATGAGTGGTTTTTCAAAGATATGCTGGATGGGGAGATTACCCTGCCAAAAGAAGCTCCCCGTAAAAAGCACTTCATATCAGCACCTAAAACATATTCTTTTGATATTTCTGGCGATGGAATTAATGAGTTTTTAAAGTTTCAATTCGTAGATGGTTTGACTTACTTTAAACTTTTTAACCATAAGAAAGAGCCTATCTACGACTATAAGTTTGAAGTAAAGGGCTTCGATGCGAGACCATATAAAATCGTAAAGAAAAATATTTCTGAAACAGAAATCGCGACGCTTATATTTTTTTTCGAGGGAAAGACTGGCTATCTTGAAAATCAAGGTAGTTCATCTATCTATATTGGTGTTACAAAGAAAGGTGAGGTGACCAACTATTCTCTCCAGAGATTAACTAATGTTTGGTATGAGCTTGGAGATGGTGATACCTACATACGTAGACCTTATGAATATAAATTTGACGATGTTAATAATGATGGGGTTCTGGATATCATAGTCTATAGTGGAAGAGTTAAAAGAATATTCTTCTATGGTAGAGATGGACGTTGGACTGATGAATAGACTTAATTAATAAAAAAAGGGATGATAATTTTCATCCCTATATTTGAGAAAGTCTCTGTTAAGAAGCTTTTGGAATATCGTCGTTCTTTTCTTCTTCTCTTCCTTTCCTGTTACGAAGTTCTTCAAGTGAAACAACATTTGAATGATCTTTGCGAGAAACTTTAAAAAAAGCAAAGCCACTTGCAATGATAGGTAGAAACATAAAGAATAAGAAAAGAAGTTTGCTTGTACTTGATGTTTCAGTAAGTGATTTAACTTCAATTCCCTCTGGAGAGTGAATTCTTTCTTCTGGTTTTTCAACTACAGCATTTGGATTATTAGCATCTGAAAAGTCGTAACCTTTAGCTTTTTCTGGTGGGACTTCCTTATACTCTTCAATTGATACCCCTAATATTGGTTCCACCGCCGGCTTCCTCGCCCAACTTGGTGAAGATATCAGAAATAAAATAGTAAAGAACATATATTTGCTCATCGATCCTCCATGATCCCTTAAAGCAATCTAAGGGAATAATCCCTTATCGTATTATTTTACCATTAAATTAAATTTAGAAATAGTCGGACAAATTTCACATAATATTTCTGTACCGTTTTAGTCGGTGTTGAGTTAAGTATCGAAATTTTTTACCGAACAGTAATTGATGAAAATACTAAAAAAAATGAAGGGCGAGTCAGAGTTCTTCGAACAATATTTTTTTAATTTTGTGAAAGAATTCATAACAAGATTCTTAAGTGCCATTTTTCTTTTTAAAAAAAGAAAAGGGGAGGTACTTGCTGGGGCAACAACATTCTTTACGATTTTAAGCTTTGGACCCGCGATTCTATTGATTATATCAGTAATAGGCTTGTATGTAGGAGATAATGAAATCGCAAAGGAGCACGTTATTACGACTCTTTTTTCAAGTTTTCCAAAAATCGATCCATCTATTTTAAAAAGCCTACGTATGCTTATTGAAGAACAAATTTCCGGGCATAGTGTAAAGCTATATCAAGTTGGAATTTGGTTTTTTGCGTGTTTAGGAATTAGTACATCCTTCGTTTTTGGAATTAATACACTTTCAAAAGTCGATGTGGATGGTGGCTTTTTTCAAGATGATGTGAAGTCATTTATTTTTGGTGTCCTTATGGCACTGTTTTTTCTTGTTGTTTTCATGCTCTTTGAAAAGCAATTCATTTTAACTCTTGTCGAAACTTTTTTAACTGACAGTGATACTATTTTAAAAATAATTGAAATTGTCGTTTGGCCTTTTGCAATTCTTTTTTTTGGGCTTTTTTATAAGTTTAGTGCGCAGATTGAAGTGAGTTTGAAAGATGCTCTATGGGGAGGATGTGTATTCACATTACTATTTTTCCTCGGGAAGTCCAGTTACTGGTTATATTTAAAATATTTTAAGGATGATCTTTATAGGGATTATGGAAACTTCTATAATTTTATGGTTGCCATGCTATGGGTCTATTTCATTGTTTGCTCTTTCTATATTGGAGCTAGTTTTACGTATGTTAATAAGGTAAAAGTTTTTGTTAAGGCAAAGAAGAAATGAATAAGTCAGAAGTAAAATTACTATTATGTCACTACTTTATCTCGAACTCTCACTACGATCTAATCGAAGCAGAGAAGTTTTTGAACTACTTTAATTTTTCTTACCAGATGCAGATGAGTAAGTTTGAAAAAGATGTGAAGCTTGTTGAGGTGAAGCGTATCACGATGAAGCTACCTGAGAGTGAATTGAGACTTGCGAAACTATATTTTAATAGCGATGAACTCTATTCAGTTTACGAGTTAGTTTTCAAATACTTTTTTACGACTAAGAGAAATGGAAAAACAATAGATATTCTACAGAATGTCGAGAGAGTTTGGGATTTATGTCCTAGAAAATGTTTTTCTATACGATATAAATTTTTTGAAAAGCTTTATGTTAAAGATATATCACTTCATGACTATTCGAGAGCTGTTCTTTCATATTTCATGATTTCATTTGGTAATGATGGAATACTAGACGACCAAGAGCTTAGTCACTTTAGAAGTCTTTTACATGCTACAAAATATCGTCCAAAGATGCCAATTGAGTTCTTTGAATTTAATAATGTATTAGATTTAATTTCAATAGAAAGAGAAGAGGCGATGAAAATTAGAGAAACTCTACTTGGAGCTGCAAATAGTGATGGAAGTTATCATGTTAGTGAAATTAAATATATCAAAGAGATCATTGATAGACTTGGACAAAAAAAGAAACATCGTAAATTAAATATTGATCTTCTTCCATTCCTTACGCTGGATGTGTTGATGAGTGATGGAAAATTAACTGCTGGCGAGAAGAAGTGGTTTACAACGCGTTTTAAACAAGTTCCTGTTGCCGAAAGTATCAATGAGTATTTTCTTATTTTTGCACTAGTAAGTAAAAATTTAGCTATATATAAAGAGAATAAGGATTTTTTTAGAAGACTTATGCCGCGTGGTGCTGCCTATACTCTTGCAGCAAAATTATATGTTCTTTTTATGAATCGTTACATGAAGTTAAGTGAATTGGATCTTCATTATTTTGCAAAGCAAGTTTTTGGAGAGAGTGATATAGAAATTCTTGATTTTGCAATGGGACTTAATCGTGAGCAAATTCGCTCTGAAGAAGTGTTTATGCTAATGAATTTTATCACTAATGAACATATCGACACAAGAATGCTGAATGGCTATCTCGATGTAGGTTATATTAAGTCTATATATCAAAAACTTTCTGCGAATAAATCCTTGCTAGAATATTACTTTATTTGCAAGTCACTTTTTGTGGATAGAAAATTGTCTGCAAGAGAATATGAATTATTGTGGAGTGCGTTTGTAGAGCTTGATATTGACTTTACAATTCTTGAGCAGGCGATAAGTGATTATTCACTTCTTTATGTACAAAATTATTCAATTGATAAATATTTTGAATATCTTAAGGAAGGTGAAGTGATTTAACTACTTCACTTTTGCGAAATTTAATTTCATATGATTATCAACACCAATTATTTGATAATCTTCCATCTCTATCCAAATATTTTCTCCAGATAGAGGCTCTGAAGTAAATATCAAATGATTCACATATCCTGTTTCTGATTTTGCTTCACATTCTGGTGAATAGCTAGGACAAGTGTCACGATCACGGCATTTATTTTTAAAAGTACTGTAGTAAAGTTTCTTTCCGGCACTAAGTCCTACCATGACATGACCATTAGTAAGAATAAAGGTCAAAAAGTTTTCACATGGAGCGGCTGCCTTTTCTAGGCAAACATCACCAGTTATTTTAATTAGTTCTTTAAAGGCATCTTGAACACTTTTCATGACGACTTCAATTTTTAGACCGCGGTCAGAGATATCGAACTCATCACCCATATAAGAAAGAATGAAGTAAAATAAAACCTCACTATCTGTGGAACCTAAGATAAATCGTTTAAACCGTGGTGATATGGCCTTAACCAGCTCATCTCTCTTTTCTAGAAAGTTCTTGATATTTCCATTGTGAGCGAAGGTCCAATTGCCAAACTGAAATGGGTGAGTGTTAAGGATATTTACTTCACCCATAGTGGATTTTCTAATATGAGCAAGAACTGTTTGCGAAGAAACAATCCCCGAAAGTCTTTTAAAAATTGAGTCATTTATAGCTGTCTTTTCTGATTTTATAACATGAGGGACGTGGTTGATGTAGTAAGCAACTCCCCAGCCATCTGGGTGGTCGCTACTTTGTGAGCCTAGTGCATTTTCTGCTTCGACTAAACTCGAGTGAACCTGACTTTGAATAACTGAACGAAAACCAAATAATCTACACATAGTGATTATTTATCGGCATCCTTATTTAAATAGTTAAGGATAGCTTCAGTAAACATGAAAAGACTTTGCCTTTTATATTCCTCTGAAAAAAATGGATTTTTAGAAATCATTAGCTTTCCTAGCGTTGAGCAAAGAATTAATGAATTGTGTGCAATGTATGAGAACATTGCCTTAACCGCCCATTCCAGTTTTATTGGATCAATATTCGCAGGAACTTCTTTTGCAAGGAGCTCTTTCATAGGAGTGAATCCGGGAGGAACTAATGTATTGCAGTCACAAGCATCTGGTATGAATGCTTCATCCTCAGGGAGAGTATTACTGATAAATAATTTAAAACTATTAATAAAAGTTTTTGGGTTTTCAGTGAATTGACAGAATATTTTCCAGTTGAAGTCTTGAATGTCTTTAGAATCAGAGGCGATCGATTTAATCGATGCCTCCAACTTAATCATATTTGTATTCATAACTTCTTTATAAAGATTTTGTTTATTTTTGAAATGATAATTAATTGATGCAACATTAACACCTGCCTCTTGAGAAATATCTCTAACAGAAGCACTATCGTAGCCGTGCTCTGCAAAGAGAGTTCCGGCTACATCGATAATTTTATCTTTTGTGTTTAATTGCTCTTTTAATTCATCATTACTCATTTCTAACCTCATCCAAAACTACCGACCCAATAAGGTCTTGTTCCGCTTCACCTTTAATGAACTTGCTCTTAATTTTTGCAACAAGGGTGAAGTAGTCTTCAAGTATAGCATAAGCACTTGGTATAAAGACAAGTGTTAAAATTGTTCCTGAAGTTAAGCCCCATGCCATCGCCATTGTCATTGGTACAAGCATTGAGTCTGTACCACCTATACCATAAGCAGTTGGAATTAGGCCACTGATTGTAGTTAGAGATGTTACTAAAACAGCTCTCAGACGCATTCCTGAGGCCTTGACAAGAATTTCGTGAAGACTTAGACGGCCTTCTTCTCTCATTTCGTCAATAAAACTAATTAAAACGATACCAGAGTTAACAATAATTCCTGAAAGACCAATCATACCAATTAACGCAAGAAAACTTATTGGTCTTGAGGAATCAGCGTGACCAGAAAGAACCGGAGTTGCAAACGCAATAGACATACCAAGAAGTCCAAGCGGGATAGTCATCATAATGATCATTGGTCGTAAGAAACTCTTGAATAGGAATACTAGGATTGCAAAAATCCCAATTGCGGCAAGTAATCCTGCGCTCGCGAGTGACTCCATCGATTCTTTTGTACTTTCTGCAGCTCCTCCAAAGCGTAATGAAACACCAGGGAAATCTTTTGAGACATCATCAAAAATTTCTTTTAGCTTTTTGTTCGCAATTTGCGAAGTGATGATATTCTCATCAATATTACCTAAGAGTGTTTTACTTTTTTTGTAATCATATCTTTTAATTACAGCAGAGCCATCTTGGACATGAACTTTTGCAATATTTGCAATTGGAACAAGGTTTCCTTTATTATCCATAACTTTTACATTGAGGATATCATCTAGGTCTCTTCTTGTATCAGCTTTTGCTCTTACTTCAAGATCAATGTCTTTGTTTTCAAGAGTTACGTTACTTACGATATTTCCCGAGATAAATGATCTAATATTTTGCCCAATTCCATTAACATTAAGTCCTAGTTGATCAGCTTTTTTATAATCAACATCGACATAAACCTCTTCATCACCAAATACATCATCTACTTTTAGATCCAAAATACCTTCAACTTTTGAAAGTCTCTCAGAGACAACTTTAATAATTTGATCAAGTTGTTCACTGCTATTTGCTCTAAAGGTTCCTTCGATGGCATCTCCTACAGGTGGACCATTGATTTGAGCCTCAAAGCTTAAGCGAGTCATCTCTGGAACTTTAATCTCTCTCAAGAGAGGTAAGATTTCAGTGTGAGGGCGATTGAATTTTGCATTGTCGCTCACATAAATGAAGAGAATACCAACATTGTTGCCATCCTCTGCTTTAGGATCTGCAAGCTGAACTTTAGAACGACCAGCGAAGCCAACAACATGTTTTGCATCGTCTTTAAGAACTTCTTTTACTTTCACACTTAAATTTTCAAGAATTTCTTCAGTTCTCTCGACAGTTGTCCCACGCTCTGTTTGATATCTTGCGATGTAGATTTCTGTTTGATCAGCTGGGAAGAGAATAAACTTGTTACCAATTGCCATCAGCAGGAATGATCCAACGATAATACCTGTGAAAAATATTGCCGTGAAATAGCGGTGGCGAACAGTTAGATCCATTAACTTTTCAAACCACTTCTCAAACTTTTTAAACCAATTTTGTGAATCACTGTCATTCTGTTTAATACTGTTGGCGATATCTTTTGCACGTCCTCCAAATGCGACAAGTCTCATTGGAAGGAAGAGAAAACTTTCTAGTAAACTTAGAATAAGAGATATCGTTACGATCACAGGAATCCATTTAATAAATTGTCCCATGATACCTTTTGTAACTAACATTGGCATAAAGGCAGCCATTGTAGTTAAGGCCGTTCCAGTAATAGGAACCCAAAGTGATCTAATACTCTTAAGAGCTGCATCCATTGGTGTGTCACCCTCTGCAAGAAGGCGAGTGTAGTTTTCAGAAATAACAACGGAGTTATCAACGAGCATTCCAAGAGCAATAACAAGAGCTAGAATTGTAATTGCATTTAAGCTCATTCCAAAAGCTGGCATGATACCAATTGTACCCATAACCGCAAGTGGTAACGATAAACTTGCTAGGATTCCAATTCTTCCTGGGAGGAAGATGAATAGAAAAATCATAACAAGAGCAAGACCAGATACTGCGTTTGAACTTAGTACTTCGAGTTTGTTTTTAACTTTTGTCTGTTCATTGTTATAAACAGAGAACTGGTGGTTAGGGTAGTGCTTTTTAAAAGCTTCAACTTTCTCAATGATTCGATCAACCATTTCAATTGTATCTGCACCGGCTTTTTTACTAATGGTCATAAGAGTGGCTTCTTGACCATTATATGTTGTTCTTACTTTGATCTCTTCTTTTCCATCAACGATTTCTGCAACATCTTTTAAGTAAACGTTACTTCCAGAAAAATTAGAACGAATTAAAACATTTCCAAGTTGAGTTACATCTTCTATTTTCCCTTCAATACGAACAAGCTTTTGCTTTTCCTGTCCTTTGAGAGAACCACCTGGGATGTTAACATTTCTTGATCTTAATTTATTGATAACTTCTTCAATACCAATATAGTTTGAGTCAAGCTTGTCAGTGTCGAGGATGATTTCAAATTTTCTCTTTGCAAAACCATCGAGAGTAACACCTTTTACAGTTTTCAAGTCTTCAATATCTTCCTTTAGAGTATCTGCAATCTTATCTCTTTGTCTTCCGTCATTAGTTCCTGTCACTGCGATCTGATAAACTGGGAACTCTTCAGAGTTGATCTCTTGAAAGCGTGGAGGATCTTTTAGGTCAGATGGAAGATCTGAAACACGATCAACCGACTTTTGAAGATCTGACATAACCTTGTCAACATCGTCGACATTGTCCATGTCAACTCTGATTACGATTGTTGATAAACCTGCCTGCGATGTGGACTTCACATCTTTAATACCAGAAACTGTTCTTACCTCATCCTCAATCGGTTTCGTAATTTTAATTTCGATGTCTTCAGCACTTGCCCCATCATAAACTGTCGTTACATAAGCTGTTGCAAAACTTACTGCTGGATAACTTTCTGCGGTCATTTTTTTCAGGCCGAGAAGTCCATAAATAATTAAGAAAAATGAAAGTACAATTGTGAACTTATCATTTTCAATAAAAAATCGAGATAACTTTTCCATAATATTTCCTATTTATTAATTGAACATGGTGTTTCAGTAAAAACTGAAAAGTAGTCAATTAGCGTACTGATTACATTATATTTTGTGTTAATTTCATTTAAATTAGACTGAAGTAAACTGTCTTCATCCTGAATAAGTTCTCTAGAAGAAAGTCTCGCTTGCTTGAACTTCTTTTTTGAACTCTTGAGAGTTTCATCAAGTAATATTGAATTACGTTTTTGGGCCGCAATTACTTTGTATAGAACATTGATTGATTGCACTGTCTGAGAGTGGAAAGCGGAAAGTTTTCCTTCGACTTCTTGGTAACGAGAAATATTAGATTTTTGAATTATTTCTTCCCTGATAGCTTGAGTGTCTTTTTTTGCACTTCCAAGAGGAATATCAAGTTGGAAACCAACCGCATATTGCTGTCTCCCCTTATCTTTTAACTCATCAATTGCATCACTATGGCTGAAATCTTTACCGATATAATTAACTTCAGAAATAAGCTTGATATCAGCTTTTGAGTAACTCTCATTAACTCTTTGGCTAAGTTTTAAATCTTGCTTTAAAAGTTCAAGAACTTCATCATACTGAGTAAACTCTTTAGGAGCTTCTGCTTTAGAGCTAATATTCGCAGTACATGCTAATACTTGTGCAATTGTATTATCTAAAGAATAATTCGCTAGAGTTAAATCTTGTGCTCCAATTTTTTGCGGGAACATTTCTTTTAGTCTTTTAAAAAGCTCTGATCTTTCAAATTCTAAAAGTAGGATTTGACCATTCCTCGCTTCTACTTGAGATCTCGTACGAGATAGTTCACCTTTATCTGCAACATTATTTTTGTAACGATCGAATGTGTCTTTTTCTAAGCTTTTTTGTCCGTATCAAGAAGTTCTCTTGCAATTTTTAATGATTCATTATTTGCAACTAAGGACCAGTATAGTTTTCTAACTTGTCCGATATAAGCGTGAGTTGTGATTTCACTTTCTTTTTTTGCAATTTCTTTTTTGATTAAAAGAGATTCGTGATTAGCTCTTGTTGTTTTACCAAATAAATCTTTGTAGAGATCAATTGCAATGGCTGCACCAAATTTTGCGGTTGTTCCATTTTGATAAAAATTATTTGATACCTGACTGGTTCCTGCTGTAACAGAGCCTTGAACTCCATACATTGTCGGCTTAGTCAGCATTACTTGAGCTTCTTTGATTGGACTTGTTACGGGAGCAAAAGTAGAGAAAGAAGTTTCTTTCGTCTTGAGATAATTATATTTGGCCTGTAATGTTGTCTGGAATTTATCTTCAAATGAGTTGTAGTTAAATTCAGAATTTAATTTTTCGAGTTCTAGTTTTTTTGCATTGAAACTTTCACTTTTTGCCCACTCAATTAGTTTATCTTCCGAAACACTTAAAGCATAAGTATTCCCCGATAAGACAAGAAGGCATGAAATTGGTATTAGAGTCTTTTTCATTTTTATTTCCTACTTTAAACGATTGTTTGAATTAAACGGATGTTTGAATTTAAACACATGTTTTAAATTTAATCAAGTTAATTTGACTGCTTTTGAAATAGATTGTAAGTGCTTGATTTTAAGGATTAGGCGGCAACGTTAGTTGATGGTATTTGATTTCTACTTATCTTAAGAACAAGAGAGTAGCCAGACATTGTTGTCTTCATATAGATCTCAGCTTGATTTTCACTTGATAAAGCTTGCGCTAGAATAAGGTTGTAAACAAGAGGATTTTGAATTAATTCACTCGTTTGGTTAAGTGCATTTTTGATTTCATCTTTATCGACTTCACATGATGAATGACTTACTTCAAAATACGAAAATTTATTATCTTCATTATAATCTAGTTTTATCCAGCCATGTGGTTTGTTTGCAGAGAGCTGGAAAGCATTCGTGATTAAACTTAAAAGAATTTGAGAGATACTAGTAGAGTTACAAACAAGCAAAGATTTGCACTCATTCACTTCGTTATAGAACTTGATGTTTGAGCACTTAAGCTTTTCGTTAATAAAGCCAACTGCATCATCAACAATTTTGCTAATTTCGACTTCTTCTATATTTGTGTTCTTATCATTTTTGGACATCTTTTTTAGAGAATCAATTGTCTTTGCTATTCTTTCAACATTCTCAAGGCAGCGATTAATACTGGTTTCTGATAAATCGTCAACGTTTCCGCTATTCATCGATTTTATTCTTCGAGAGAGTAGGGTGAGATTTCCTCGAATTATTGTTAGTGGGTTATTTATTTCATGGGCCATTCCAGAGGCCATCTCTCCAATAGCAGCCATTTTGGATGACTGCAATGCCTGCCTCTCTGTGTTTATTCTCTTTCTATCAGACTCCTCAATTTCAGAGAGAAGGTACTCTTTATCTAGGCGTAGAGAAATATTTTTTACAATTGATTGATTGACCATTTGCATGTTGAAAGCAAGTCCAACAAGATATAATAAAAAGATAATGATTAACGTTTCTTTGACTTCACTGTGTCCAAGAGAAAAGCCAATGATTGCAGAAATAATTAATGCAAAATTAAATGCGTAATTACCTTTTAACGTTGCACCATTAGAGCCGGTAGCACCTGCACATACTCCTGCATATATTGTCATTGCAATAAGCATCTTCTCTGAAGGTACATCGGTCAGAAATAGAATTGATGATGTTCCCCAGAGAAGGCCACCGTAGAAACAGATAATTGAATTGATAAGTTCGAATTGAGAAATTGTAATGTCTCTAGTTGATTTATTTTTCCAATAAAAATCTACCGATAGTTTTCTGAGAAAGAAATAGAATGCAAATGAAGTAAGCCAGGCGATAAATTCTAGTTGAAGATCATCTCGGTAATAGTAGTAACTAAAAACACTAGCACATGCGAGCGACACAACATAGATTGCAATCTTTCTCGAATAAACGAGATCGAGCCTTAGGTAGTCGAATGTGTCACTACTATTCATCTTCATAGATAGCTTTTCGACAACTTATATTGTTTACTTTAGCAAATCGATAGGCTGAAATGGCAGAATTTTCCTACTATACATAAATTATTGAAAAAATTGATAGAATAATAACTGAGCGTGTCAGGAGGACAAGATTAACTTTCCACAACGTGCATTTGAAACATTCAAAAGATTAAAAAATCTTCATGAATTTGTGGACCTCTACAACTATATGCTTAATTTCCTTTCGCGTATTGAAGATCCAATTCTTCGGGCCCGAAAATCTCACCAATATGTCTCACAGTATACAAATGAAGTTTTAAATAATCCCATCGCAAAGAAATTTGTTACATGCCATCGTGGGTGTAGTGCTTGTTGCCACACTCAGGTTTCTGTCAATGCAGATGAAGCGCAATTACTGGCGAGTAAGGTTATAAATAACGAAGTTCAAGTCGATCTGACAAAACTTTATATCCAGGGAAATGTTGAAAATAATAGTGAGAAGTGGTTTGCACTTCCTTACGATGTTCGAGGTTGTGTTTTTCTCGACGATAAAGGTGCTTGTACTGTTTATGAAGATCGACCTTCTGTCTGTCGTACCAATAACGTTCTTTCTCCGCCAAAAATGTGTGAAACAAGAGATGGCGTAGAAAGGCCAATTCGGTTACTGAATACAGAGAAGGCAGACATGGCGATTATTGCTTCATATGAGGTGAGTGGAGACGCTGGAACATTACCGTCAATGCTTTGGAAGGCAATGAAGCAATATGGTGAACCACCAAAGGTTAGTGAGAAATCGTGGTCAAAAAAGGTGACGAAGAAAGCATACCTCTCCCAATTGAAAAAAGACCTTTCCAAAATTTTCGAAGTGTAATAAACCATATAAATGAAATGTCGACTGTGTGGATCTGATTCACTTCAAATTTATTTTAATGAATATTCTAAATGCAATAACTGCCAGATGATTCAACAGGATGAATCAACACTACTTAGTTTTGAGCAAGAAAAAGAACGTTATTCACATCATAATAATGATAGTGAAGACCCTGGCTATATTAAGTTCTTAAAACAACTCACTGACCCTCTTCTCGATTACATTGATAAAGATGCTAGGGGACTAGACTTTGGGTGTGGGCCAGGACCAACAATTTCTAAGATTCTTGCTGAAGAAAATATTAGTTGCGATAATTATGATCCAGCATTTTTTCCAGATAAAGAATTGTTAGCAACAACTTATGATTTTGTAACTTCATCTGAGGTTTTTGAGCACCTTCATCAGCCAAGAGAAGTTATTGAGAACGTTTGGTCTTTGGTTCGACCTGGTGGGCTTCTTGCGATTATGACAGTGTTTTACCCTGGGAATCAGGACGAGTTTCCAAAGTGGTGGTATAAGAATGATCCAACTCATGTGTGTTTTTACAATGAGCAAGTTTTTGAGTATATTGCCAATAAATTAAATGCAGAAATTTTATCGATGAATAAGAAAATCGTTATTCTTAGGAGAGCTCTATGAAAGTATACGGAATTAAAAATTGCGACACTGTAAAAAAAGCGCTGAAGTTTTTAGAAGAAAATAAAATTGATTACACTTTTGTTGATTATAAAAAAACACCTCCAACAAAATCAGATATCGCGAGATGGAAAAAAGAATTTGGTGAACTTCCAGTAAATAAAAGAGGACCAACTTTTAGAAAAATTAAAGATGCTTTTGAAGCGGCAAGTGCAGCGGAAAAAGTACAACTTCTTATTGATAATACTTCGGCAATTAAAAGACCACTGGTTGAAGTTGATGGAAAAGCAATCCTTCTAGGCTTTGATGCAAGTGAGTGGAGTGCAAAGCTTTGAGATGTTTGAAGTGTTTTAGACCTGAAGATTTTTGTTTGTGCTCACATGTGCGAAAGTTTACTCCAAGGTCAAAAATCATCATTCTCATTCACCCAATGGAAGCCAAGCGCGAGAAGCTTGGCTCGGGCCGTATTACACGCGAAACACTCGAAAATAGTGAATTGATTATGGGGATCGATTTTACTGATGATAAGCGTGTAAATGAATTGCTTGCTGATGATCGTTATCTCCCTCTTGTTCTATATCCTGGGGACGATTCAATTAGTGCTACGAATCCAACCAAAGAACAAAAAGAATTACTCTCAAATAAAATACCATTGATTTTTGCGATTGATGGCACTTGGCCGTGCGCTAAGAAAATGATGAAACTCTCATCGAATATAAATTCACTTCCAAGAATCTCGTTTGAAACAGATAGAGTTTCTGAATTTCTCATTAAGCATCAGCCCCATGTAAAAGCTCTTTCTACAATCGAATCAATTCACGTCTTACTGGATGATCTTGACCGAAATGGTCTTGAAAACCTTGAAAGAAAACATGATGCCCTGATTGATGTGTTTAAAAAGATGGTTCAGATGCAAATTGCCGTGGCGACTGACCCAAATAGACCAAGTTATCGCGGGCGTAAAATGTCTAAAGATAGAACTTTACTGATCAGAGAAAAGAAGAACAGAAGCTTCATTTTAAAGTAAATTGCCACTTTTCTTGGCCATCCCACGCCTAAAGTAAGTATCTAAAATTACTGACTTCGGCTAGAAATTCCCTGTTTTTTCGCTTTGCATATAAAGATACAATAAAATGTACTAAATACATTTAAGGATATCGTTATGGAAAAGCTAACAAAAATTTGGAAACAATTCATTATCACTCTCTCAAGTATCATGCTCTTGAATATGAGTTTTGTTTATAATGTTGAGGGACTGAAGTTTAGTTTTTCGAACTCTGCTTATGCACAAGAATCAACGAATACAAAAGGTAGTACTGGGACAATTAATATGAGTGATGGAGGCGGAAACTTTCTCACTGACTCATCAACTGCACTTCTAGTTTTCATCGCAACAGCAATTGTTATCTATAAACTAACTACAAGTTGTTCAGGTGGAACACCTTGGGATCTTTATGGAGCTGCACTTGGAGCAGGTATATTTATTGTCGGTGAATTAATGGCAATAATGCAATCTAAAGAAGAGCTCAGTAATAAAGCAATAGAATATAAGACTCGAGGAGAAGATGGACAGATTGATGATGAACAATATGCAGCTCTTTTAAAAGAAAAAGAGATGATGGATAGTATTTCTGAATCTGCTGAGAAGAGATCAAAGATGCAAAATGCTGCAGCTGTAGTATTTGCAGGGAGTGCGGCATTAGCTTTTTTTGCAGAAGTACAGAATCAAACTTTGACAGCTTCTTGTACAGCAGCAGCTTCTTCTAGCTTAACTTGTGCTCCGACAATTATCCCTCTTAATACAAAACAAGAGGTTGTTAAAAACGTTCCTCAACCGTCTGTTACAAAATATGGAGAGATAAAAGTTATATCAGCTGGAATTGCAGCAGGGGGAAAATCCTGTGTTGCTGAAGCCGAAGTGGCATTAGCTACTGCTGAAGCAGCAACTCCTGTATCGGCTGCAGTAGTAGCAGCAGCATATGCAGAGTTAACAAAGGCGCTTGGAGCAGAAACAGCATGTTCAATGAAGGTAGCTTGGGGAGAAAATAATGACGTTGCTTGTGTTCTAAGTACAAATCCTCTGTTTGGCTCAAATGATAAAAACATGCCTGGAGAAGGAGACGTTAAGTCTTTTTACGCTAGTGTAATCGATATGATTATTCCAAAAGCTGAAGCCGCTGGAATGGGAGACCTGCTAAAGGGGATTGCCGGAGCGATTGCTGGATACTATATTGGACAGTCAACTATGATTAATTCACTTATAACAACGCCAAATCATCGTGCTATTCTTTGGGGATCGCTTGCTGCTTATGGTTATATGGTTGCTAGTAATACGAAAGATACCGCAAAAACAGCAAAAGAAAATGCTGAAAAAATTAATAAGATACTAAAGAAAATGGATCGTTCAAGAGCGAGTGTACAAATGAATACCAAACTAGCAGGTGCTTCTGCTGCTAATTTGGGTAGACAAATTAATATAGGTAGAAAAGCTCAGGAGCTAGGAACAACATTTCCTTGTTCAAATGGTTCAAGTAAAGATTCAAATGGTAATGTTGTATGTAATCCTGCACCATTCACAACAAACTCAAGCTTTTCCGGCTCTGGAGGATTTCCATCTGCAGTGGCTCCATTGATGCAAGCTGCTGGGAGATTTGTTGGCTCTACTCAAGGTGGTAGTTCTGTAAGTGATGGTAGCATGGCGAATATTGATACGATTAATGGTCAACAATCTGCGATAAATGGGCTACTTGATAAAGCGAAGAAAAACTTAAACAAAACACTTTTAAGCTCAGGGAAAAAACCAGTTGATTTCAATAAACAACAAAACCAAGTGATGAAAGGGTTAGCTAATGCGGTTAAGTCTGGACTGAATAAATCAGGAACTACAGGACCAAGTTTACTTGCAAGAATGGGCTATGGACCACAATCTGAATCCGCAAATAAGAAAGAGACTGATGTTGCAGAGGCCGCTAAAGAAATTACAGCATCCGTAGATAAAAACTCAGGAAAAGGTCTTGAAGCAAAGAAACCAGGTTTTGATTTTGACTTCTCTGCTGGAAATACTGATGCAATTGTAGCAGCTAAGAACGAAGAGTTTGATGCTAATGCTGCTGCTGCAAATGCAGACGCTGAGATCAAGGATGATATTATTCAGGATAAGAGTGTTTCTATCTTTAAAGTAATTTCAATCCGTTATAAAAAATCTGGATTTAAAAGACTCCTAGATGAGCTGTAAAAAGTAAGTAAATTTTTCCAAAGTTTACATCTCTAAATAGAAAAATGTTATGCTCCCGGCTTAGATCGGGAGTTTTTTTTTGAAGCATTTATTTTTAATATTCTCTATAGTTTCGTCATCAGTTTTTGCTGTCAGATTACGTGTGGGTGATGCCAGAGAGCGTTTTGATGTTAATATAAAAAAGCTAAGCTTGATGAGTGATATTGAGAAGAAAATTATATTGGCGACGCTCAAAGTAAATAACAAAAAGTCCAATTCAATCGGAACAGCTATCGTTTTGAAAAAAGAGGGACAGAATTTTTATTTCATTACAAATAATCATGTCATAAAAAATCAAGACGAATGTGATAAAGTAATACTAACAGCACTTGATCGGGATTATAGTCGAACAAATTTGAAGTGCGATAAAATAATAGAGACAAAGGCTAAGAGCGATAATCTTGATTATACAATTTTTACGATAAAAAATTCTGATAAGGTCAGCGAAATTTTTAGTGACCGTATTGTCGAAATTGCGGATAAGGATCCAGCTCCGGGGGAACTTTTTATAACAGCAGGTTTTGGTAGTAAAAGCTTTAATGAGAGAAAATTTGATATCTCATTATCTAATGATAGTGACTGTAAGATGCTAGCTGGGCCAATTGATTTAACCATTCAAGACTACAAAATGAATAATACCATTGCTCTTGGTTGTGATGTTTCTAGTGGAGATTCTGGATCGGGAGTTTTCTCAAGACAAACAGGAAAGCTCGTTGCTATCTTTTTTGGTGCCGCTAAGATTAGTCGTAAAAATAAAGAACTCACATCAGCAGAGATTGAACAAAATATTGGTGATAATAATTATGTGAGAAACTGGAGTGCGTCTTCGTGGGCGACTCAGTTGACGAATTTAAATCCATGACCCCAGAGGAAGCTAGGGCCATGGAATAAACCAGGTTTAGATGTCGATCTTTTTCAGCCTGTCAGTGATACCAATGTTCTTATCACTACCATCCGGACAATCAACACTCTCGTATTTAAAAAGCTTTGTATTATCAAAGTGATCAAAATTTTTGACCCCCTGATAAAACCAAGAATTATTATGCCAAAAAGAAACTTTTAGTTTTGGAGAGTCATCTTCAAATTTCTTTATTTCATCAAGCTTATAAATCGAAATAGGACTCGTATCAATACTTGCATAGCTGCGATTAATTTCTTTAATACAGCTATTGGCCATAAAAGTTGGCCTGTACATCTTCGAGTTATCACATGAATATAAAGTCAAAGTAACCCCAAAAAATGTAAAAACATTTCTCATCATCATACCTATCTGTTGTGATTGTTTATCCTTAAGCTGGATAATATCTTTATCGGAAGCAGTGTGGGATTTGTTCAATGTAAAATTTTGATATCAAAAGCAATAATCTAGCTAATTTTTAAATTAAGGTAAATGTAAGTGATTGAAAAATGGCGGACTCGACAGGATTCGAACCTGTGACCTACCGCTTAGAAGGCGGTTGCTCTATCCAGCTGAGCTACGAGTCCAAGGATATGATTAAGTTCAGTTAAAGTAATGGAATGATGCTCGTTTGTCAATGCTTCTCATAATTTATTCATGCTAAAAAAAAAAAATCATGCTATGGTGGGCCATGTTATTAAAAATATTCACGCCTAAAGACCTCTCAGATCTAAAAAATATATTGAGTCATAGCTCTGAATTATTACCGTTTGGTTCTGGTACCTCAACCGTGATTCCATTTTCACATAAAGAAGTAATTGCTAGCGCTGGCGTGAAGGCCATGGTTGATCTTAGCTGTATGCCAAAAGCAATGAATCTTCTTTCTGATGAAATTGTTGAAGTCGTAGGAGCGGTTAGTTGGCAGGAACTAAGAGAGTTTTTAAATGTCCAAGGATTAGAAGTTGGGTGTTGGCCAACAGATCAAAGCGCATTAGTTCTATCTGGTCTTGCAACATCTGCAACAGGTGAGCGCTGCTTTAGCCGTGGGACACTTAGAGATCATTGTACTGAGATAACTTATTTAGATGGAGAAGGAAGTATCCAGACCCTATCTAATAATAGGCTTATTGATAGTGAGCTTGAAGCTTATCAAAATGCATATAAAGAAAAATATCTTGAGTTTAAAAATGCACCTTTTCCAAGATTAGAAAAAGAGACTGATCTAATGATTGGAACTGAAGGGCAACTAGGAATAATTCTAAGCGCAAAGCTTAAGATCTTTAAGCTTTTAAAGACCAGCTTTATACTTATTCCTTTTGAGTCTTTCTTAGATACAGATCTTTCTCAATATGAGCCGTTGATAAAATTCTCCAAATCAAATAAGGATAAAATTCTTTCATTTGAGTTTCTCGATAAAAACTCGGTACGCTTCTCAGAAGATAGTTCTCTTTCTGAGAGTGATTATCTGATTTTTGAAATAGTAGAAAGTGATATTGAGACGATGCTTGAAAGTCTTTCCTCTAAATTTTCTTTTCTCAACTTAGAAAGTGCACTTGTCCTTGAAGAATCGAAGTTCCACGCTCTTCGTGTGAAAATTCCTCGAAAGGTAAATGAGTATCTTTCAACTTCAAATATCATTAAAATTGGAACAGATGCCCAAGTGAAGCGAGAAGACTTTGCAAAACTTATGAGTTTGTATCGTGAGTTTGCGCACAAAGGTATTAATTACGTTCTATTTGGCCATATTGGAGATTGCCACTTACACTTTAATTTTTTACCGAACTCCTCTCATGATCAGTTGGCAAATGGTCTAATTGAAGAATTCTATGCTAATATAAAGAATATTGGTGGCTCTCCTTTTGCTGAACACGGCATTGGATTGATTAAGAAAAAATTTATAAAAGAATTTCACGGACCAATGATTGTGAAAACTTTTGAATATCTTAAACAGAAGTATGATCCGAAAAATAAATTCTTTTCAAAAGGTTTTATGAAGCATGAGTAGCGAATTAATTAAAGCTCGAATTATTAGATCTCATCAACGAGAGTTTGATTGTAAGATCGAAACAGACAAGAGGATTGTTAAGGCAACTGCTCTTGGGAATTTATTAAAACACGGTGATACCGTTGTTGTAGGAGATTACGTATTGCTTGAAGAAAGTGATGCCGGTGATCTTATTATTAAAGAAGTGTTAGAAAGATCAAATGAGATTTATCGTATCCTTGTTCGTGAATCAAAGAAGAAAGTTACTGCCGCAAATTGTAATTATCTTGTAATTCTAAACTCTGTTGCCAAGCCAAAATATAAACGAGGAATTGTTGATCGCTTTCTCGTGCGAGCTTACCAGTGGGGACTTACTCCTCTTGTCGTATTTAATAAGATGGATAAGTACGATGAAGATGAATTCGATATTAACTTTGAAGTAGAACGTCTAAAAGATCTTGGTGTTGAGTGTTTTGAAATTTCGGCCCTGGAACAATCATATGAGAAGCGATTTCTTGATAAAGGAATAAAAGAATTTAAGGAAGTACTCAAGGGGAAGACTTCTCTCTTCGTTGGCCAATCTGGGGTTGGAAAAAGTCAGACTATTACAAAGTTATCTGATGGTGACGTGGTTTTAAAAACTAAGGCCGTTGGAAAAGCAGGGAAGGGGTCGCACACAACAACTTGGTCGGAGATCGTTGATTGTGGTGACTTTGATCTTATTGATTCTCCAGGAATTCGTTCCTTCTCACTAGATGATATCGACCCCGAAGAATTAATTGAGTATTTTCCTGATATTCATGAACTCAGTACTAAATGTGAGTACTCAACTTGTACTCATCTTCCAGATAATAAAGGATGTGTTTTTTATATTGGAGAGCTTGAAGAGAGTGATCTTGTTCACTCAAGGCTTGAGAGTTTTCTATTCTTAAAAGATGAGATTTCTTCGACTCCTTTCTGGCAAAAGAAAGCCAAGTACTAGTAATTACTAGAGGAGAAGTCTTTTCCCCTAGATCATTTTCCCTATTTTTTCCTAAGAAATTGGCTCAATTCTTCGATAAGTCCCATGAAGAATTTAAGCCTATGAGGAGCGAAAATGTCAGATGGTAAGGTAATTAGCTTTAAAGCAAAAAGAGAAGAAAATATCGAAAAGAAGAGAAGATCTTTTGAAAGGGTTGTATTTCAAAACCTTCTTGGAGCATATAGCGTTATCGACGCAGACAGTACTGTTTATCCTGTAACTCTTGTCGACATCTCTCATGACGGTTGTCTTTTCCAAATACCATGGAGCCCAACATCGGATAAGAAGCTAGCAATTGGCTCTGAAATGAAGATGAGAATGTATTTTACAAAGAAATCATATATTCCAGTAATCCTAAAGATTCGTTATGGTAATGAATTTCAAGGAGATGATGGACAGACATATATGCACTATGGCTGTGAATTTGATAAGTCGATGTCGTCTTTCAAGGCGATGGAAGAGTTCATTAGCTTCATGTATTCATTTGCTGAGCATTCAGTGATTGATCATGGTGACGCAAGAAGCTATTTTATTTAGTTTTCTATATGAATCCCCTTGTTAAAAGGGGATTTTCTTTTCTACATATTAATTCCGTGTTAAAAAATAAAGATGAAAATTGCAATTATTGGAAATGGAGCGTTAGCGCTTGAGTGTGCATCTTACTTCTATGAGTTAGGGGCCGATATACGTTTATTTAAAAAAAATAGCGGTATCGACAATCTTCTCTACTCTGGAGTACATGATGAAAATTATCAGGCCCTTTATACTTCATGGTCTAATATTGATACTCCGAAGGAAAATTCAAAAGAAAGTTATCTTACATATCTTGAAAAGCTAGAAGCTTCTCTGCTTTCTCTTAACGTCATCAAATATGGTGATGTAAAAAGAATTCATAAAAGAGTTCTTCGTCCAGGAGTTATGCCAGCGGATGGAAAGTCGCGTTTGGTAGATCTTTTTCGCGTTGTTTTTAAAATTGATGCGACTAAAGAAATTGAAAGGCAGCGCCTTGAGAACACAGAGATCTTTGAAAAACTTGGAAATGAGGTTTTGGAGTCTTTAAAGAACTCTATTGAATCATATGAAGACTTTGATCTTGTAATTAATGCTACTGGATACTACCACACTCCTTTACCAATGGGGCCAGGGGATGATTACGCAATCAATGAGATCGAAGTATCAAAAGATAATAGTAATGTTTTTTATGGCCTGGTTAAAAAAGAAGACCTTGAAGATGCCAGAGTAATTACTCTTGTTGGAGATGATTTATTAAGCTTAATCAATCTTGAAGTAATTAGTGAACTATTTAAAGAAAAAGAAAATCTTCGTCTGCAAATTGTTTGCGAAAGTTCAAATCCATTTTTTGATCGCGATAGAAAGTCTATCAACTCAAGAATATCAAACTTTCATAATCTAATACAATTTAATCAAAATGAGTTTGATCGCCTAATTAAAGAATTCGAAGTGAAGATAAATGAGTGGAAGGCTTTAGATGATCATGTTAGAGCAAAAAAGCCTCGTCCTGCAGAGCCTGCGAGTCGTTTAACGATCTTTAATGGAGCTACTGTGAGTGCTGTGGATAAACTTCTCGATCAAAATGGTCTTTTTCTCACGATTGAAGGCTCGGAGCTACTAAGTACAAGAGAGCAACTTAAGACAATTGGTACAGATAAAATTATCGTCTCTCAAGGTGTTGCAAGACAAGATGAATTCGAGAAACTAGTTATCGATGAAGTAGGATATTTTAGAATAAAAAATGAATCGCTAGCAGAAGGTCTTTCTGAATTTAAAAATATTGAAAATGATATGATGAAATTCTTTTCTAGGGCGGAGGATTAGTGAAGTATATTATACTTGCTCTTTTACTTCTAGCCGGATGTGCGACACCCGAAGAACAAAAGTTTGTAAGAGTCGATGTGGATTCATACTATCGCCAAAATGGAGTAGTAAAATATTTCTTAGGAGTCCTTCCTCGTTGGTCGAATACGTCAAGTGCTGCAAACTGTACAAGAGAGCATAGTGTAAATTATTTTGATTTTAATTCAGTAGGACAAAGTTTTTCTCTAAACTATGAACAAATCGCCGCTTTTCAATATCTCTATGATAGCGAGTACTCGCAAGCTATTGCAAAGTCTGCAGGACGCGCTTTAACGTTAAAAGAAGAAGAGTCCCTATTTTTTGCAAGTCTTGATAAGATTAAGTCAGGTCAGAGATTGTTTAAGGTTCCAAGCTTTAATACTGTTAATGTCATTTGGGTTGATGATTTTAAGTCTACGGATAAATTAGGAGAGTTACTGAGTTCCTCTATTTTAAATAGTGGTCGTCCAGTTCTTCTTTCAATGTGTAAGACACGTTCTGAATTGAGAGAGTATTTTAGAAAAGAAAAAATAAATATTGAAGGGATGAGAATTCTAACTTTTGAAAGCTTTAGTTACTTTTCTTCTGATCTTGTGCTTCAAGCAAGAGAAAGTATTGATCTTAATAAAGTCTTAGGTAATAAGAAGGTAAACTTTTATACAAGTAGAAGTAAAGTTCCAGAGAATATCCAAGGTAAAGTAACACTAAGAATATATAAATAAATACGGAGGAATTATGTTCGGTTTAGGTGGTGTAAAGAAAAATGATCATAAAGAAGATCTTGATAGAATTTATGCAAATTTTAAAACAACAATGGGTGATTTTAAAATTGAACTATTCGCAAAGGAATGTCCTGAAACAGTTTGGAACTTTGTAAATCTTGCCGAGGGGAGACAAGAGTCCCCTGCGAAATCTGGTCCATACTATGATGGTTTAATTTTCCACAGAGTTATTGATGGTTTCATGATTCAAGGTGGATGTCCGGAAGGAAGTGGACGTGGGGGGCCAGGTTATAAATTTGCTGACGAGTGTACACCAGCTCTTCGTCACGACTCAGCAGGTATTCTTTCTATGGCAAATGCTGGACCGGGAACAAATGGTTCTCAATTTTTCGTAACACTTGTACCAACTCCACATCTTGATGGAAGACATACTGTTTTTGGAAAAGTTATCGAGGGAATGGATGTCGTTAAGAGTATCGGTTCTACAAGAACAGGAATGATGGATAGACCTGTTACTGATGTTGTAATTGAAAAAGTTGAAATCGTAAGAGAGTAAATATAAAAAATCCCCTCAATCGAGGGGATTTCTTTTTATAGAATCCACTTAATCATCCATTTTAAGTTATTTTCAACAGGTGCTCCCTGAATACCATACTTACGACTCCAGTACTGATATTCAAAACCGATAAGCAGCGACTCTGCTTTTCCCCAGAAATTTCCGAGATCAAAATTTAATTGCTGTCCTGTCTGCCAGTGTGACTCTGTCAGAGTATTATTATCCTTTGAACCTTCGTCTCCATGAACAATATCAATATAAGCACTCCAGATGAAATGAATCTTTGAGGATAGAGTAATAGGCATTTTATAAGCAATTGTTGATTGTAGAGTTGTTCCAGTTTTGTCTGGATTATCTCTGAGGTATAAGTTGTAATTAAAAAATGTGAAGTATGGAATGTTGAAGTCTACACCAAAGCCATATAGCCTTGCTCTAGTCGGTGTACCACTATTTCCAAACTCGAAAGTGGTACTTAATAAAAAGTCTTTTACTAAGCGTTTCTGATTATAGAACTTAGCAATTTTACCAATGCTAAGTCTTGGACTCCATTCTCCATAGAGTTCAGTATCATTTGAACCTGTACTTGAAAAAGGATCAGTAATATCAAGCCAAAAATAACTGTCTCCATATTTCATACTGACTGCATTATCAATCGTAAGCTCGCTTCTGTTATTATCCTTATTAAATACTGTAGCGAAGTTACTACCTCTTAAGTAAGAGATGCTAGACTGACTCCAAGTAGATGCATTTGTACTAAAGTTTGTTAATAAAATTGTTAATAATATTTTCTTCATATTGTTCTCCCTTTTAATAATTATATATAAAAAGGGAGAAAGTTCTAGACTATGGAAGTTCGACTTTATCTACCATTAGTTGAATAAATTGATTGCCATTGAAATGATTAATTGAAAGTGTGAAGAAGAAGCTAGGGTCTTCGCCTGCCATCTTTTGTCTTTCAAAAACTTCAGCAGGGTGTGGGTGACCCCATTTGCCAATATAATTGAAGCTAATACCTTTTAGGCTAAGATTAGGATTCTTCTTTGATCCAATAGTCCAACGCACGTGAACGTCTTTCATGAGATCAAAACTTTTTAAGTAACAATCACGTAACTTAAAGATTGGCTTTGCATTTCCCATACCGAAAGGCTCCAGCATATCAAGTGATTTAACAAGCAATGGATCAATATCTTCTGGAGAAATTTCAAGATCGTAAGTATCTGTTACTGTCCTTTCTATTTCAGGAATACTCTTTAGCGAGTTATTCATATTCTGTTTGAAAGTTTCAAGGTTTTCTGCTGGCATTGAGAGTCCTGCAGCCGCTTTGTGACCTCCAAACTTTAGAAATAGTTCTTTATTTTCATCAAGAAGAGTAAAAATATTAAGAGGCCCCGCACTTCTTGCAGATGCCTTAATAATTCCTTCATGCTCACTTGCGCTAAATACGATGGCCGGTTTCTTGAATGTCTCAACAAGCTTACTTGCTACAATTCCAATAACACCTTCATGCCAGTGTGGAGCAAATACAATATTTATCAGTGGCTCTTCGCCACGGAAACTATCTAGGACTTGGTCCTTAGCTTCTTCATAAACTTCTTTTTGAATATTCTTTCGTTCATTGTTACAGTTTACGAGTAGTTGATAAAACTCTCGAGCTTTGTTGTAGTCATCAGCAATGAGTAAATTAAGTGCCATCTCTGGATGATCAAGTCGTCCTTTAGAGTTAATTAAAGGGCCAACATTAAAAGATAATTTTTCTGACGGAATCACTGCCTTGGCGCGATCTTCAGGCCCAAAAAATGCCTTTATTCCAGCATATTTCGTATCTTTAATGAGCTTCATTCCATGGCGAACAAGCTTTAAATTCATTGGGGTTAATTTAGCAAGGTCACAAATAGTTCCAATCGCTACGAACTGAAGAAGGTCGTAAACAGACTCTATCTCGCGACCAGAGCGAAGGAGTATCTTTCTCACTTCGACACAAATCGCGAATGCAACTCCAACTCCAGCGAGAGATGGCATATCCCCATCTTGAGGTTCATCACGTCTATTTGGATTAACAACTGCTACTGCATCAGGCATTGTTTCACGCGCGTCTTTGTGGTGATCAGTAATAATGAGGTCTAGGCCACGCTCTTTCGCATAGGCTGCAGTTTCAACATTACTGATTCCACAATCTACTGTAATCAGAAGTTGAATGGCTTTTTCAAGTGCATTATCAATTGAGCTATCATGAATTCCATAACCTTCGACAAAGCGACTTGGTTGAATAAGATCAACTGTAATATTCAATTTTCTAAAGAAGTGATAAAAGAGGGCACAAGAAGTTGTACCATCCACATCGTAATCCCCATAAATACCAATTTTTTGATTATTATCGACTGCCTCAATAATTCTATTGGCACACTTTTCAATATCTTTTAGTTGGCTAAAGTCAGGAAGGTTTTTAAGATCCCATGAAAGAAATTCATTGATTTCATTTGGTCCAAAACCTTTCTTAGCAAAGAGTTTGGCGATAACGGGATGTAAACTTTGTTGAGTTGTTTGTTGCTGTTCCACACTTAGAATGTAGCACAGGGAATTTGAATTGAACAATTAAGAGTTGTGATGTGATAAGTCGAAATGACTTACCACAGCACAGTTAGGCCTCTAATCATGTCTTCGTCATGCAATTCTGAAGCTCTAGAGAATAATTGAGTAAATTCTGTTGAATTTTTAGCGTGCACTTTTCCAAAATAGTTCATTGGTAAAAATGGCTTGTGACAGCATTCACACTTTTCAATTTCTTTCTTTGATTCCATTAAATGACCACATACGTGACACTTTTTAATAAGCTTAGAACTTCCTTCTGTTGCTCCAATCGTAATTTTCATAATTTCCACCCTACCTCTTGTCTAGTGGCTTCCGTTCCTGGACTTCCTTGCTCTCATCTCCCTAAGCAAAGCTACCATTGTTAGACATCTTCTCGTCATTTAAATATGAAGTTTTAGAAAAAAAAGGAAATTTATACCGGTGAGAAAAGGTCAAATATAGGCCAGCCTAGGGGGGGGAGCTGGCCTATTATTTAAAGATAAGTCTCTAAAAAAGAGACTTAGTTGAAAATTGCAATCGAGCTTGGAGCCATTGGTGAATAGCTTGCCAATGAGTTATCAAACATACTCTTCGTAGTACTATTGAGCTCAAAATTGTAACCACTATTATTCATATTATAGTTTTGAGGTACGATTGAGTTTTGAGGCGAGTACATCATGGATTGTCTCTGAATGTACTGATCTGCAAAGCTTAATTGAGTTCCTGTGTTTAATCCAAAGTAAGATTCAGGTCTAAATGCCTTGTTCATATAATCTTGCTGACGATTATTCTCATTCATTCTCATTGATTGAATTGTCGCGAGCATTGATATTTCTTGGTTTGCAGCATTGTTATAGAACTGGCCAGAAACATTCGGCATTCCATAAAGATCATTCACGACGCTTCTTTGCTTCATTTGGGCAATGATCATCATTTGAAATTGCTGCTGTTGTAACTGTTGTTGCATCTCCTGATCTTGACGTTGTTGAATAATCATTTGATAGAAGCTCGCGTAAAGTTCCATATAGTCTGCATCTTGAAGGTTTTCTTTTGCTTTTGCTTTGTCTTTATCATCAGCAACTTTCTTCTTTGGTCGCTTGTCGTCATCTTCATCGTCTTTATCTTTGTCACCATCAGTGTCATCAATAAGTTTCTTTAACGTGTCAGCAATTTTTTGCTTATCTTCAGTCAAAATTCTGATTTTTTCTTCAAGGCTTTCTTGTTTTTGTACCATGCAGGCTAGCTTCGAGTTCTCAGCTTTTAAAGCTTCGTTTTCTTCTAAAAGAGAGCTGATTTGATTTTTAAATTCTTCAGCTTTTGCTTCAACTTCTTGAAGTTTTGCAATTGACTCACGTAACTTGCCAACCTCTTCTGATTTTTCTTCGAGAGCCTTGGCAAGTTCTTCTGATTTTTCTAGTGCGACTGCGGTATCTTTTTTGTTAAGTTCAATTTCTTCATTAAGCTTAGAAATCTCTAACTCTTTTTCCTTAACAACTTTTTCAAGCTCTTCCTTTTGTTTTTTGATTTCTTCAAGTGATACATCAACCTCTTTGACTGTTGCAGCTAGATCTTGTGAAGAATCTGAGATATTTATTTGAAACTCAGTAGTATCATCAAGCATGAGCTTGATTGGTCCATTCTTAAGCATCTCTTCTTTTACTGAAGCTATTGTTCGACTTGGCATAGCAGTAGAACTGAGCTCGTTTGTAACATATGCTGTTGATAGCATACAAAGGCCAAGTAGACCGACATACATCTTTCTGTGTTTCATAAATACCCCCTAGTATCTGGATATTAATAAGCAATAGTGATGCCAAAAATTGCTAAGTAAATCTTACTGGAATGGCTATTTTTTAGACAAAATCTTGAGGAGCGACCAAATAAGCTACACTTCCAAGACTCCGTGTACTATGTATTGTTCTCATATTTACTGGGAATATGTTGCCTAGCAAAATTCTTTTTTTAAGGATAAGTATATAAAAATATAAGTTTGTGTTTATTTATTAACAATTAAGTTACTGCAATTACTATAGAGTTAAGTAAAATTAACCGTACAGCTGTGTATAACAACAAAATATCTTTTTCAAAGGAGAATACATGAAAAGATTTTTATTTGGTTTAACAGCTTTAACGATGACAACATTTAGCTTTGTAACTATTGATAAAGCTCAGGCAGCTTCAGATACTGCTCAGGCCCTAGCAGTTGTAACGGCAGCGATTAATATTGCACAAGTAGCTGATCTTGATTTTGGATCTGCTGTTCAAGGTGATGCTCAATCAACTGTTGCTCCAGCGGATGCATCAGCAGCAGAATTTACTGTAACTGGACAACCATCAACAGCTTATACAATTACACTTCCATCTGATGGTACGATTGAAATGATCACTGGAGCAGGTGGATCGGCTGATGAAAGAATTGCTGTTGATTCTTTTACTTCAACTCCTGCAGCTGGAGCAAATGGGTCTCTAGATGGTACAGGATCTGAAACTTTAAAAGTTGGTGCAACTAGAGCAGCTTTAAGCGCGACTCAAGTAGCAGGTAACTATGCTGCGACTTTTACAGTTGATGTAGTTTACTAATAGTATTTTTTCCTTGTTCTCTCACGGGTAAATGAGAGAGCAAGGATTATTTTTTTGGATTGTTTTAGGATGAAACTTATTAAATACCTTATATTTTCTTTATTCTTTTCTTCAAATATTTTTGCTGATTTACAGGTTTTTCCAACGAAAGTTGAACTTACTACCCGTGACAAGGTTAGCTCTATTACTCTTCGAAATAAAAGTAATAAGACAATAACTTACTCTGTAAGTAGTATTTTTTATCGACAACACATGAATGGAAATATGGAAAGAGTGAAAGAAGCGACAGCAGAAGAAAATTCACTCGTTAAGTTTTTAAAGTTTTCTCCACGTCGAGTAACGTTGAAAGCAAAAGAAGAGCAAGTCGTTCGAGTAATGCTCAGAGGAACAAATAAACTTGATGCAGGAGATTATCGTGCTCACTTAAGGTTTGAGCCAATAGAAGAGATTGTAAGTGATCTTGATAAAAAGATTGATAGTGTTATGTTGTCAATAAAAGCAAAGGTTGCCATCTCTGTTCCAATTATTTTTCATCAAGGACGTCCAAATGGTAAAATACTTTTGGATGATCTTAAAATCACTAAAGAAGCCGACGGGAATTTCTTCTACAGAGTAAGAATGAGTAAGCAAGGAAAAATATTTCCTCACGGAACACTCAAGCTATTTTATGAAGAAAATAAAACCGAAGGTATTGTCGCTCTTATAAATGGTGTAAGTCTATATGTTGATCAACGTGATTTGAAGTTTAAGATTGAAAACTTTGAGAAGAAAAAAGGAAAGTACATTCTTAAATTCTATCCAGATGAATATTCCCTTACGCCACTAGCAAGGGCAGAAGTCGAGTGGCAAGGACTCTAAGTCTCCTACGTATTCTTTTAATATTGGTTGTAACTTATTCTGTGTTTGGAAGAGGGCAGGTTAGCGACTACAATGAATTGATATTCCAAGTGAAGAACAAGGGTAATTTTGTTTTTAATGATGCCTTAATTGTTTTTGACTTAGGTGGCGATGTATATTTTCCACTCAGTGAGTTATTAGAAAGTCTTGGCGTTGAAGTAAAGTCCTCTGGGGGAGATCAAATCATTGAGGGCTATGTTTTAAACGAAGTTTCAACATACAAAATTGATATATCAAAAAAGCAGTTCCAGTTAGGTGCTACTAAAACTTCATTGAAAGATGATGACTTTATCAATGGTGGAGATGGTATCTATATTCGGAAGAATATCGTCGAGCAAATTCTAAATGTACAGATGGATGTTGATTTCCTAGGGTCTGAAGTATCAATAATTAGCTCTTATCTATTTCCCCCGGAACAGAAAAAATTAAGATCGAAAAAAAATATTGGCTCTTTGACAACATACGCGGGAGAAGAAGCTATCGATGTCAAAAGAGATTGGCTTTCTGGGTTTAATTTTGATCAAGATATTTTTTATCGATTTGTTAAAGAAGGTCGTGGAGAGAATCATCAAGATGTTCTTCATCAGACATCCTTTTCAACAGAGTTTTTGAAAAGTGAACTTTATATGAGTTATACCGGTATCAATGATATGAAAGAAGCACAATGGCTCTCTCTATCTCGAACAGATCACAAAGGAAGAATTTTTGGTGACCTTGAGGCAACGTCATTTAGTGTGTACAATTTTAATTCTTCTTCTGTTAAATTAATCGGAGGATCTCGAACTTTGAAAGGCGCTACAGTTTCAAATCGTCCTTTTAATACTTCAGTTATTTTTTCTAAGCGAGACTTTGTAGGTCCTATTTCTGTGGGATGGGAGGTTGAACTTTATCAAAATGGAATTTTTATTGCACGAGATTCAGGAACAGCACAGAAACAGAGATATGAATTCAAAGATATAGATCTTTATTACGGTACAAATAGTTTTCACTTTATTTTTTATGGGCCGAAAGGTGAAGTTAAA